>JANOSQ010000403.1:0-2233 GCA_031415915.1 Fimbriiglobus sp.
GCCATGGCGGGTTACGAAGACTCCACCCGCCCTACGAAGAATCAGGGTCCGATCGCGGCGGGGCCGCTCTCGCCGGTGCGGATCCGCACGGCGTCTTCCAGTGCCAGCACGAAGATTTTGCCGTCGCCGATGGCGCCGGTCGCACCGCTGCGGGCCGCGTGGACGATCGCTTCGACGGTCGCTTCCACGAACGCTTCGTTGACGGCGATTTCGAGCTTCAATTTCGGGATGAGCCGCGTTTCGACTTCCTGCCCGCGGTAGATTTCGGTGTGGCCGCGCTGCCGGCCGCAGCCGCGGACATCGGTGACGGTCATCAGGTAGACATCGCGCTCCGCGAGTGCGAGCTGCACCTCGTCGAGCTTCTCCGGCCGAATGATGGCGACGATCAGTTTCATGGTGTCTCAGTTGGGAAGAGTAGCGAGCCGCCCGCATGAGCGGGCGGAGTCTCGGGGTGTATTCAATGTTCGACGTGCGTTTGCACGGTCGTGTCGAGGCTGGCTTCGAAGAGCGACTTCAACTTCTCTTTCATGACGACGGGGTCGCCGCCGCGGAAGCGGAAGAGGTTGCCCTTCACGGTCGTCAGGTACGGGTAGATGGCCGCGAATTCTTTGCTCGGGCCTTCCTCCTTCGGCTTGCAAAGCTCCTCCCACGCCTTGTGCAGATCCTTCGCCGCGACGCCTTCGATCACCACGGTGAAGCGTTTGGAGTGGCCGTTGGTCATACTCGGGGGCGCGCTCGCCGCCTTCGGCATCGTCACCACGGCCCCGGCGTCGACGTCCGGGCCGACGTCCATGCCCGTTTCGTTGTGCTGGCTGAGATCCAAGCCCTCGGCTTCGGCTTCGAGCTTCACGGTGAAGCCGATGGTGTATTCGATCAGGGCGACCAGGATGCCGGTGACGAGGAACCCGTACAGTGCCGCGGCGCCGACCGCGAGGAACTGCGACTGGAGCTGGGCTGCGAAGTCGACACCGGTGCTGTCGGCGTTCAGCTTGCCGGGGAAAGTTCCGACGGGCATCTGCGTGCCATAGAGCCACAGGGGCAGGCTCACGAGGGCACCGGTCAGCACGGCCCCGAGGATCCCGCCGACGCCGTGGATGCCGAAGGCATCGAGAGAGTCGTCGTAGCCGAGCACCGTTTTCAGCGTCACGGCCCAGTAGCACACGATGCCGGAGAGGGCGCCGATGATGAGCGCACCACCGGGGGTGACGAACCCGCTGGCCGGGGTAATCGCGACCAACCCGGCGACGAGGCCCGAGGCGAACCCGAGGGCGGTCGGCTTGCCGCGGTGGATCCATTCAACCCCCATCCACGACAAACTGGCCATGGCGGCAGCGACTTGCGTGACAGTGAAGGCCGAGACGGCTTGAGCGTTGGCAAACAGAGCCGAGCCGCCGTTGAAGCCGAACCAGCCGAACCAGAGCAAGCCGGCCCCGAGGAGCGTGAAGACCATGCTGTTCGGGTGAAAGGTTTGCTTGAGATACCCCGTGCGTTTGCGGAGGACGAGGATCGCCGCGAGGCCCGAAACCCCGGCCGCGATGTGGACGACCGTACCGCCGGCGAAGTCGATGGCGCCCTTGACCCCGAGCCAACCGAGCGCGGTCATTGCGGGATCGTCGGGCTTCGCCTTCACCCAGTTGTACGACCAGACCCAGTGGGCCAACGGGTCGTAGACGACAGTCGTCCAAATGAGGATGAACAAGCAGTACGAGCCGAACTTCACCCGCTCGGCAAAGGCCCCGCTGATGAGCGCGACCGTGATGATCGCGAACATGCCTTGGAACATCGCGTGGAGATAGACCGGCAATTGCGTGTTCGGGAAGGTTTTGAACCGGTTCTTGTGAGCGACGGTTTTCGCGGCTTCGGCTTTCTCTTCGTCGGTGGCCTTCTCGGGGTCTTTGCCCATCGCCTTCAATTCCGCCTTGTCGTCCGTGCCGACGGCCGCCGAACTGCCCAAGCCGATCAACTCGGGGCTGTACCCGATCAAACTGCCCTTGATCGGTTCGCCGGCATCCGTGTAGCCGACCGTGACTTTGATGGCCGACTCGCCGAAGGAGAGTGAGTAGCCGCAGACGACCCACTGCACGCCGACGATCCCGAGGGCGGCCATCGTGTGCATCATCGTCCCGAGGACATTTTTTCGACGCACCATGCCGCCGTAGAATAGAGCGAGGCCCGGGAGCATCACCATCACCAGCGCCGACGCCACCAAGATCCACGCGATGTCGGCGGATTG
>JANOSQ010000404.1:0-3421 GCA_031415915.1 Fimbriiglobus sp.
ATTTTCTGCGCTGTTTGGGTGTGCTTGGTTCTACAACAAACCGCCCCCCACGCTTCCGGCTCTGACGGATCCGATTTCTGATTTGAAGAGTAACTGACCGCGACGTTGCCCGCTCGGTTTGATACAGTAGAAGATTCCCGCGGAACGGCCTGCTCACGGTGCGAATCACCGCCCGAGTCGGAACGCCGCGACGACGGACGAAAAATCACCCACGAGGTCGATGGATGTCAACCGACGCCAAAATGGCTCGTTTCCGCAAGCAGATGGCTTCCCTCGCGGCCCACAAGCTCGAGATGGCCAAGCCCGAAGAATCGCGCGACAAGACCAAGATCATGCGGCCGCGCGATTTGATCCGCATCCGCAACCGCTGCACGCTGACGGGTCGCCCGCGGGCCGTGCTCCGCAAGTTCGGGGTCTGCCGCATCATCTTCCGGGACATGGCCAGCGACGGCCTGATCCCCGGTGTACGCAAGGCGTCTTGGTAATTACTCAGTTCCGAGTTCCGAGGTTCGGGTTCCAAGTTGCAACGACTTGTCGAAGCCCCGATTTCGAAACCCGGAACCCGGAACTTGGAACCTGGAACTTTTCGCCATGATGACCGATCCCGTCGCCGACATGCTGACCCGGATTCGCAACGCGAGCAACGTCGAGCGCCCGTTCGTCGATATGCCCGCGACCAAGCTGAAAGTGGCCATCGCCAAAGTCCTCGTGGACGAGGGCTTCATCTCGGGCTATCGCACCGGGAAGTACGCCGAAGGCGACAGCGGCAAGGAATTCACCGAGTCGAACGACTTGGGCGAAGCCCATGTGACGCTGCAGGTGTTCCTGAAGTACGGTCCGGACGGCGAACGCGTGATCCGCAAGATCGACCGCTATTCGAAGCCCGGTCGCCGCGTGTACCAGAGCTACACCGAGATCCGCCGGGTGCTCGACGGGTTGGGCATCGCCATCATCAGCACCAGCCGCGGTGTGATGAGCGACCGCCAAGCCCGCAAAGCCAAAGTCGGCGGCGAAGTGATGTGTACGGTGTGGTGATTGGCCTTCGTAGGTCACGCTCTGCGTGACGCGGGACGGAAGTCAGGATTCGGATGCTCAATTGATTTCGGCGTCACGCAAAGCGTGACCTACGAAAAACGATTTCAAGTTGACCTCAGGCCGGGAGCGATCCCGACCCGGAACTTGAAACTGAGGGTTTCGCAATGAGTCGGATCGGCAAACAGCCCGTGGTTCTCCCGGCGGGCGTGAAGGTGAACGTGGCGGGCACCACCGTCAAAGTCGAGGGGCCCAAAGGCGCCAAGCTCGAATTCACGCATCACCCGTCGATGAAGCTGAAGGTCGAAGGCAACCAGATTCTGGTCGAACGCCCGAACGACGACCGCCAGAACCGGGCGCTGCACGGCCTCACCCGCGCCCTCATCAACAACATGGTCGTCGGCGTGACGACGGGCTACACGAAGCGGCTCAAGATCGAGGGCGTCGGTTACCAAGCGGCCATGAAAGGCACTGCGGTCGAGTTGACCGTCGGCTTCGCCAACCGGATTCTGCACACGCCCCCGGCGGGGATCACCGTCGCCGTGCCCGACCCGACGACGATTCTCGTCAGCGGTTCGGACAAGCAGCGCGTCGGCCAGTTCGCCGCGGAAATCCGGGCGAGCAAGAAGCCGGAACCGTACAAGGGCAAGGGCATCCGCTACGAAAACGAAGTCGTCCGCCGCAAGGAAGGCAAGTCCTTCGCCGCGAGCAAGTAATTCGGTTCCCGTCAACTCGGAACTTGGAACTCGGAACTCGGAACGGAACTATGGACGCCAACAAACTTAAAGCGATGCAGGGTCAGCGGCGGAAGTACCGCGTGCGCAAGACCATCCGCGGCACGGCCAGCAAGC
The DNA here is from genome assembly GCA_031415915.1 of Fimbriiglobus sp. GTDB lineage: Bacteria > Planctomycetota > Planctomycetia > Gemmatales > Gemmataceae > JALHQU01. The sequence goes on from JANOSQ010000404.1 coordinate 1,884, forward strand.
CGCGGCTGTCGGTCTTCCGCAGCAACCTGCACATCTACGCCCAACTGATCGACGACGAGAACATGGTCACCTTGGCCGCGGCATCGACCAGCGACAAGGGCGACAAGGCCACCAAGGGCGGCAACGTCGCCGCTGCCACCATCGTCGGCAAGAAACTCGCCGAGAAGGCCAAGGCCAAGGGTATCTCGCAGGCCGCGTTCGACCGGGGCAACTACCGCTTCCACGGCCGCGTGAAGGCGTTGGCCCGCGCCGCGACCGAAGCCGGCTTGGTCTGCACCGGCCTGACCGACGCGGCCCCGAAGGTCGCCAAAGAAGCGGCCCCCGCACCGGCGCCGAAAAAAGAGAAGAAGGCCGACAAGGCCGAGAAACAACAGGGTTGAAACGAGATTAACGGGCGTCCGCGTCCGATGCATTCATGGCACTGGGGTCGATCATGGCGAACGAACAAGGCGGTGGTGGTCGTGGGGGCAGCGGCGGGGGTCGCGGCCGCGGTGGCGACGACCGCGATTCGCGCGAGCAGGGGATGGTCGATTACCTCGTGAAGATCCGCCGCAGCGCGTGCGTGGTCAAAGGCGGTCGCCGCTTCAGCTTCAACGCCCTCGTCGTCGTCGGCGACAAGCTCGGCAAAGTTTCCTTCGGCTACGCCAAGGCGAACGAAGTGCCGCCGGCCGTGGAAAAGGCGATCAAGGAAGGCGAGCAAATGGCCCGCCGGGCCAAGAAACTCCAGCTCAAAGACAAGACGATCCCGCACCGCGTCATCGGGAAGTTCGGCGCGAGCCGGGTGATCTTGGTGCCCGCCGGTCCGGGTACCGGTGTGAAAGCGGGCCCCGGCGTCCGCGAAGTGCTGCAAGCCGCAGGCATCGAAAACATCCTGACCAAGACCCACGGCAGCACGAACCCGATCAACCTCGTGAAAGCCACCATCAACGGACTCAAGCAACTCCGCACGCGCGAGATGGTTGCCAATCTCCGGGGAGTGCAACTCTAATGGACCTGACGACACTTTCGGATGGCCTACACAAGCGCAAGCTCAAGAAACGCGTCGGCCGGGGCGTCGGCTCTGGGCACGGCAAAACGGGGAGCCGCGGGCACAAGGGCCAATTCGCCAGCGCCGGCTCGGCCAAGCCGAACCCGCTGTTCGTCGGCGGCCAGACGATGCTCCACCGCCGCATCCCAAAGCGCGGCTTCTCCAACGCGACCTTCGCCAAAGATTGGGCCATCGTCAACGTCCGCGATCTCGACGAACTGTTCGAGCCGGGCGAAGCGATCGACATGGACTCCCTGAAAGCCAAGCGGCTCGTCGTCGGCACGTTCGACGGCCTCCGCGTCCTCGGCGAAGGCGATGTCACCAAGTCGCTCACCGTGAAGGCCCACCACTTCACGAAGTCGGCCCGCGAGAAGATCGAAGCCAAGGGCGGCACCTGCGAAGTGATCCCGCCGCCGAAGAAGCCGGTTCGCAATAAGATGGGCCAAGGCAACCGCGCCAAGAAGAAGTGGCCGGAAGGCACCTGATTTTCGATTGACGATTCGAGATTGCC
>JANOSQ010000405.1:0-1660 GCA_031415915.1 Fimbriiglobus sp.
GGAACGGCCGGGTGGCGTCGGCGACCAACTCGCTGTGGAAGGCGGCGGCCACGGGTAGTTTCACGGCGCGGATGTTTTGCGCGGCGAACACTTTCGCGATCTCGTCGATGGCGTCGGTGCGGCCCGAGAGCACCGTCTGCCGGGGGCTGTTCTTGTTCGCGATGACCACGCCGGGAATCAGCGACGCTTCGATTCGGTCGAGCGGCGCAATGACCGCGAGCATCGAGCCGGGGTCGCCGACGCGCTGTGCGGCCATCAGTTCGCCGCGCCGCCGGGATAGCCGGTAGAAGTCCGCGTGCGAAATGCGAGACGCGGCGGCGAGCGCCGGGAGTTCGCCGTAACTGTGGCCCGCGAAGCAGTCGGCCCGCATGCCGAATCGTTGACTCAGGAGGCGGTAGGCGCCGAAGCTCACGGCACCGAGTGCGGGCTGGGCGATGTCGGTCGCTTTCAGTGCCTCGTCTTGTTTCGCCTTCGCATCCGGGGCGAACGAGGTCGGCGGATAGAGGAACTCGCTGAGTCCGGGTTGCTCGGCGTTGGCCGCGGCGAGCGAGTCGAGCAGCTCGGGGAAGGTGCAAGCGAGTTCGCGGAGCATGCCGACGCTCTGGGAACCCTGACCGGGAAAGACCACCGCGAGTTTGCCGGGTAACGGGCCGCTACCGAGAAATACACCCTCAATCAGCTTGCTCGGCGGTCCGATGGCGAGCATCGTTTTCAAGAATATCACGAGTGCTTCGACATTCGTTCGATTCCGCTGCGCAACGAAAACCAATCGCCGCGCAGAGCGAGCGTCGAAACTGTTGCGGGACGCTTCCGCCGCACGGGCGAATGCCGGCCAATCCGGATTCTCGCCGAATGCGTTCAATCCCGCGAGCAGCTCTTGCGTATCCCTTCCACCGATCGCAGCGATTTCGACCTGCCCATCCCAATCCGGCGCCACCTTCGCGGGTCGGTACTCTTCGAGGACGGCGTGGAAGTTCGATCCCCCGAAGCCGAACGCGGACAACCCGGCACGTCGTGGATGTTCCGCGCGGGGCAACCACGGCCGCATTTGCGCGTTGACGTAAAAGGGGCTATCGGGCGAGTTGAGCGGGTCGACCGGCTGGTTCACCTTGATCGTCGGCGGCAGCACTTTGTTGTGCAGCGCCAGCGCCACCTTGATCAGCGATGCCGCACCTGCCGCGGCCTTGGTGTGGCCGATCTGCGATTTCACCGACCCGAGCGCGCACCACGGTCCGGCGTGACCGTTGCGCGACGTACCGAAGATATCCGTGAGCGCGCTCGCTTCGGCGGCGTCGCCGACCTTGGTGCCGGTGCCGTGGGCTTCGACGAGTTCCACGGTACCCGGATTCACCCCGGCGCGTTGGTAGGCGTCGGTCAAGCAGCGTTTTTGCCCCTCGGACGACGGGGCGTAGATCGCATTCCCCTTGCCGTCGCTGCTGGTGCCAATGCCCTTCAGCACCGCGTAGATGGTATCCCCCGCGGCTTCCGCGTCGGCGAGGCGCTTGAGCACCACCATCCCCAGACCTTCGCCGAGAGCGGTGCCGTCGCCGTTGGCATCGAACGGCCGCGACTCGCCCGATTTCGACAGGGCCGGGGTCTTGCTGAAGCACATGAACATGAAGATGTCGTTGAACGTGTCGGCCCCGCCGGTGACGACGAC
>JANOSQ010000406.1:0-4057 GCA_031415915.1 Fimbriiglobus sp.
GGCTCTCGGTCGATATCGAGCACAGACTCGTGAACGTCGAGACGGCCACGCACATGCTCGGTTCCATCGCCGATGCCGGCTGCGTCGCTTTGGCGCGGGTTCCGAGCAACCGCCACGACCATATCAAGCGCGTCCTCGACAACGGCGGGCACGGTGTCGTCGTGCCGATGGTCAACACCCCGCAAGAAGCGGCCGACGCGGTGGCCGCGTGCCTGTATCCGCCCGTGGGCAACCGCAGTGTCGGCGGCAGCGTCCACGCGCTGAACTGGAATGCGACCGCCGCAGAGTATTATTCGCAGGTGAACGAGGAGGTGCTGATCGTGCTGCAATGCGAGCACATCGACGCCGTGCGCAACTTCGATGCGGTCTTCGGCCGGCTGAACGTCGATGCCGTGTTCGTCGGCCCGAACGACTTGATGGCGAGTATGCGCGACTCGGCGGGCAAGCCACCCGCGGCCGACGCGTTCGAAGCGACCTTGCAAGAGATCCTCGCCGGGTGCAAGCGGTTGGGCATCGCCCCCGGCATCCACTCGTTCAGCGTCGAAGATACCCAGATGCGGATCGCCCAAGGTTGGCAGTTCATCGCCATCAACAGCGAATTGAAAATGATGGTCGACGGCGCCGCGAAGATCGTCGGCGCCCTCGGCCTCGGCAACGCCGGCGAACTCACGAAGTATTGATTACCCGTTCATAGCCGCATTCAAATCGCGGGTGATGCGCATGCGGATGCGGAGTTCGTCCGCGTCGAGCCAACTGCGCACCTCCGGCCCCAAATCGAAGTCCTCGTTCACGATCGCGGTGATCGCGGAATCGATCAATTCCAACGGCTTCAAGGCGAAGAAGCGAGCCGTGGCCCCGCCGGTGGCAATGGGCGCGAGGCGCTGGAACAACTCCTCCAAGCGGCCGAGGGCCAACCGCGGGGGGGCGTGGGCCAAGGCGCGGACATAGGCCAAGGCCGTGCGGGTGCGCTCGCGCTCGTTCGCGATCCCGCGGACGAACAAGCCTTCGCGGGCCTCGTTGACAATCCGGTTGCCGCGCTCCGGGTCGCCCAGCGTGTACCACCCGATGGCGGCGCTCAACTCGGACTCCGGCGACTCGTTGCCGAGGCGGGAAAACCGACCGAGGAGTTGTCGGAGTTCTACCGTCAAGCCGCAGCGATTCATCGCGCGGAACAAGCGCGATCCCGATTGGCGAAGGACTTCGCGGGTCGGCTGATCGGCGTGATCGATCGACGCGATCATGCCGGCGACGATCGCGCGCAGGGGTTCGGGCAACCCGTGGCGAACGCACGACCGGCAGGCGAGTTCGACGGCGCGACCGGCCGAGCGGACGAGGTAGGACGCGCTCTCGGAATCCCGAATGTTGCGGAGGCGGATCGCCTCGGGCAGCAAATCGAGGGCGCGCGGAACGAGAGTCAGCAATTCCCCGACGTGGGCGGGACCATCCACGACTTCCGATAACGCGAGCACTATTCTCGGGAGCGTGGCCGCGGTGCGATCTTGGCCGGCCATCGTCAGCCAAGCCGCGATCGGAACCTGCGCGACGGGGATCGTGCCATCGAGGACTCGGTTCAACGCCGCACCGAGTTCGTCGTCACCCAGCAATGCCCGGAGCGGCCTGCCGCCGAATTCGGATCGCGTTTTGGATCGACCGAGGATTTGGGAGTGGGCGAATAACTTCGCCACCGCGTACTCCCCCAAGGAATCCCCGACGCATTCGGCAGGACTGGCCGTGGTCACCCCGACCGCCCGCTGAATTTTACTTTGGAAGTGACCTTGGAGAGACCGGCGCACTGCGAGGGTCAAGGGCGTATCCGCGGCTTGTGTCAGCGTCCGGCTGGCAGTTTCGGACACTTCGTTCATCCGGGTGTGATCGCCCAACTTGGCGAAGCCCCACGCGATCATCCAATCCGCGTAGGCCGCGGAGCTGGCGATGTCGGCCCCCAATCCGGCCCACGCGAGTTGGCTCGAATCGGCGTGCTGCTTCAACCAGCGTTGAATGGGATCCCGGCAGCGCAGGAGCCAATCTTTGGCCAACGGGAAACGATCACGCCCGGCCAATCCGCGAAATCGCACGAACGACGGGGTATCCAACGCTGCCAACGAAGTTTCACTTTGGAGGCGGGCGAAGAGTCGATCTCGCCCACGGGCCAGAAGGAGAACATCCCCCCCGCTCAGTTTGGCCAACGCGATGTCCGCGAGCCAGACCATCCGGCAGGGTAGCGAATCCGCAATCGCCGAGAGGTCCGCGGCCGCGCTCTTGAGATCGATTTCCGAATGATCGTTCGTCGGCGGCGCCAGCGCCGATCGGATGCAGTGGACGACGGCCAACCTTCGTTCCCGGCACACACGCGAGTTCGACATCGACGGCGAGGCTTCGAGCTTCGCCCATTGCTGGAGCCACATCTCCGGGGGTCGCTTCGACGCCCACACGGCATTCAACCAACAAAGAGCCGCGTCCGTGGAGTTTCCACTGCCCGTGTACAACTCGGCGAGTTCGGCCCACTCGCGCGCGGCGACTTCCGGTCCGATCGCTTCCTCTTGCCGGAATCGTGCCACTTCTAACTCGACCCTGCGGGCCGAACGTTCCCGAATCGTCTTCGCCGTGCGATGGGGTATCTCGGAGGCCGGTTCGTCCCCGACGATGACATCCGACACGTCGCCTTCCGGTGGCTCCACGGATTTCGCGAACAGTTTCCCGGCCCACTTGGCAAACTTGGCCCGCGCCGATGACTTCGGGGAAATCGCACTCCGATCCGAAACGGGGATGGGAATCGGCACGGGTGCAATCGGGGCGCTCCCTTCCACTTGGGCGACGAAGCCCAACAACGCGAAAGTCGCATCCCGAGCGATCACACCGCGGAAACTCGTACCGGATCGAACGGAGTACCGGATCGACTCGCTCAAAGGTCGAAAGGCGGCGAGCGGGACTCGATTCACGCTGACCCCGAGCGATGACGATTCGACCCATGCGAGTTCGGCGGGTTCGATACCGAACGCCCGCTCGAGCGCGACGGCGCGAATGCTCGGGGCGACTCGATGATCCGAGGGAATCAGCAAACGGCTCAGCTTCGGATGCCGGGAATACCCGAGACCCAAGGCAACACTCACCGGGAATTCTCCCCCGGGCCGCTCGCTGCTCAGAGCGAAGCATTCGCCGCCCTCGAACGTGCGGAGCACCGCGACTTCCAAGCTTCGCACGACATCGGGGGGGAGCGATTCGAGGAGCGTGCGGTGGGAGGCCAATGAACCGGCCAGCACCCAAAACGATTCGCTCGCGGTACTCTGCGACTGGGGTCGGAGCAGAATCGGGATCTCCACGACCGCGCGATCGGCACGACGATAGTAGGCCCCTGCGATCGCTCGCAAATGGAGTTCGTCCCGCGCGGTTCGCCACTCTTCGAGCACGAGCGTTCGCCAACCCTCCGCCAGTGTGACCAGGACTGTCCGCGGGCTGTCCGGCGATGGCAGCGGGTGCTGCCAACCCGACTGAACCCAAAAGTTCGGCTGGGCGAGGCGGTAGCTCCGGATGCCCGAGCCCGATTCGGTTCGGCAGCGTTCCGACCAATACAGCGGAACGCTGGAGAGCCGCACGAACGAGGAACTCCCCGCGATGCAGTAGGACTCGGGTCGTGGGCCACACCTCGCGAGCTCTCCGAGAAATGTAGCCAACCGCGCCGTGGGGACTTCGAAGAGGGTCGGATCGGTGGAGTGGCTGTCCTCGATAGCTTTGAGCGGGAGGGCTTCGGCCCAACGGGAGAATTCGCGGAGGGGGAGTTCGACCGGGCCGGCGACGGGGCGCACCCCGATGCGTCCGAGTGCCGACAGGGCTTCCTTCGAGAGGGGCGACGCGGTGCGAATCCAGAATCCGCTCGGGTTCCCGGGCGCTGCGGCCACGCCTTGCCGAGCGACCTCATCCGGGATGATCCCCGACGCGAGGGCGAGCCGCAGGGCTTCGGTGTTCGGAAAGAGGAGCGAGAGCATAGCCCGGCACCTTTTGCTCAGAGCCGACTCTTGGCGAGGGTGGTTTGCATGTCGCGGTGGATGCGGCGCCGCAC
>JANOSQ010000407.1:0-3880 GCA_031415915.1 Fimbriiglobus sp.
TCCGCAGGACGTTCAACTTGGCTTCGGTGATGTCGCCCAGGCAGCGGACGGCGAGGCCGGGGCCGGGGAACGGATGTCGCCAGACGATTTCTTCCGGCAGGCCGAGTTCCACGCCAAGCTGGCGGACTTCGTCCTTGAACAAATCCCGGAGCGGCTCGATCAATTGGAAGCCGAGTTCCTTCGGTAGCCCGCCGACGTTGTGGTGGAGCTTGATGGTCGCGGCCGGGCCGTCGGCGCTGCCGCCGCTTTCGATGACATCCGGGTAGAGCGTCCCCTGCGCGAGGAACAGCGCATCGGGGATCGAGAGCGCCTCGTGCTTGAACACGTCGATGAACGTCTTGCCGATGATCTTGCGTTTTTCTTGCGGTTCATCGACGCCTTTCAATGCTGTGAGGAACCGCTCCCCGGCATCGACGACGTGCAAGTCGGCTTGGTACCAATCGCGGAAGGCGGTGCGGACGAGTTCGGTTTCGCCCGTCCGCATCAGTCCGTTGTCGACGTAGATGCAAGCGACTTGCGGGCCGATGGCTTTCAAAAGCAGCGCCGCACACACGGACGAATCGACGCCTCCGGACAACCCGCAGATCACACGTTTGTCGCCGACCGTCGCGCGGATGGATGCGACGGTGCGATCGACGAACGCGCTCATCTTCCAATCGCCGCGGCAGCCGCAAATGCTCAGGAGGAAGTTCTTGAGGATCAGCCCGCCGTGGGGCGTGTGGCTCACCTCGGGGTGGAATTGAATTCCATAGACGGGTTGAGTCGCGTGCTTCACCGCGGCGACGGGGCAGGTGTCCGTGCTGGCCAAGCCTCGGAATCCCCCGGTCGCCGCTTTCACCTGATCGCCATGGCTCATCCAGACGGTCGATTCGGAAGGGTAGCCGGCGAAGAGTTCCGTCGCTTCCGTCACGTTCAATGTCGCCCGGCCGTACTCGCGGTGTTCGGCGCCGATCACTTCGCCGCCGAGGGCTTCGCAGGCGAGTTGCATCCCGTAGCAGATGCCGAGGACGGGGATGCCGAGTTCGAAGATCGCGGGATCGCACTTCGGCGCCCCGGCGTCGTAGACGCTGCTCGGTCCGCCCGACAGAATAATCCCCTTCGGATTCAATTCGCGAACCCGCGCCGCCGTGAGGTCGTGCCGGACGATTTGGCAGAAGACGTTTTGCTCGCGAACCCGCCGCGCGATGAGCTGGGCGAACTGCGAGCCGAAGTCGAAGACGAGGACGGTTTCTCGGGTCATGGGAACAAGATACGACCGGAGGAACCGTTCGTGACCGGACCACCCGCCCCGGTCGCGGATTCCCGGATCGCCAAGCTCACTTCGGCAAGGCGATCCAGCCCATCCCCTTGGCGGTCCAAATGCCGGCGCCGACCATCAAGCCTAAGCCGACCACGCCGAGCAGGTGCTTCATCGCGGGCGTTTGGGCCACGGCGCCGACGGGCCCCGTCCACGCGAGCGCCGATTCGATCATCCAATTGCACGCGACCACCGGCCAGGCGAAGAACGGCACGCCCGAAGCGCGGACGGGGGCCGGCGGGAGCGGCGTCGAACCCGGCGCTTCCGCGAACGGGTTCACATCGGCCAAGTCGTAGCGCGCGAATGCGTTCGGCACCGGAGCCGCCGATTCCGCGTCGTGGTGGTCGAAGACTCGGTTGTACCCGTAGGGGGTCGCCGGGGCATCGACGCCCCGCAGCGTTCCGGTTCCGCCGGCGTGGGAACTGACCGCGGCGGCGAAACTGGGCGCGAAAGCGAGGGCCGGTTCCGGTTCGGCGGCGATGTACGGCGACTTGGTCGCCGGTGCGGCATCGGCCCGCCAGAGACTGAACGAAGCCCGCGCGGGCGACGCCGCCGGCTCGGGCAACGGCAGCGCGGGAGCCGGGGGGACTTTCACGGTGTCGGACTTGTTCAGGGGCAGCGAGAGCATCCGCTGGAGGAGCGCGTCGAGTTCGTCGAGCTGTTGGCGGGTGAGGTCGTTCGGGGTGGGCAACGTCGCCATGGGCGAATCCTTTCGCAACCGCAGGGGCCAATCCGCGGGCATCGTATTCCAACGCCGACGACAATGAAAGTGCAATTCGACGGCGGCGTGCGCCGACGGATTCTGCTGAATTCACGAACCCCTAAGCGGAGCAACGAAAGTTGTGACGGGAGAAATTGCTTTTCCGCGATTCAGTCGTCGCTCATGGCCATTTCGAAGTCGGCGACGCCCACGCGGAGGCAGAGCTGCTCGAAATCGTCCCGGAATTCGTCGGTCGTGTGGTGGAGGTGTTCGGCTTCCGAAATCAGCGGCAAATCCTTGCGACGGCGGACGCCGAAGTCGCGCAGCACCCGGCGGAACGGGTTGATCTTGTTGGCGTAGATGTGGATCAGCTTGTGTTCGTCGAATTGGACTTCCATCGGCCCGGCGGCGCTCAGCACGGCCACGCCGGTACAACCGTCATTGAGCAGCAAATCCTCAAAGTCGCAGAAGTGGCTCGCCAACACCGGCAGGTCGATGTGCGTTCTGCGGTAGTCCATATGATCGTCGGCATCGCGGCCGTGGCTCGTTTCCAGCACGACGTGGACGGTTTCGCCGAGGGGTTCGAGCAGGGCGACGAAGCAATCGATGAGATTCTCGGCGGACACGGCCGCGGAAATCATCGGCAGCTTCAACCCGGCCTTGCGATCGCGGTAGACTTGGAGGTGATAGCCTTGGCGCGGGCGGATGGGCAAGTCCGGGCCGGGCCGGATGGCGTCAGTGAGGGTGAAGGAGCCGTAGGTTTTCCGGTTCAGGTGATCCGTCCAAGAGTCCGCGTTCACGAAACATCCTCGCTTCGGCTGAAACTGATCCCGCGCCCGGATGAGGGCGGCGGAAGGTGGCTGTCAGGGTGCCGAACAAGCTGCGGAGCGGACTCCGCTACCTTACCCGGCATTCGGCCGGCCGGCAGTCCTTCGGGCGTCGTATTCTAGCGCCGATGGTTCCACCGTAGCACGGATTGTGCGATTATGCCGGGGATTTAGACTGCACGTCCCGTACCGACGCGGCGGGTGCGACGGTTTGCCCCACCGGTGTGGGCAGAGCTTAAGGCTGGTAGCATCCGGGGGCGACTGTCGATAAAGTTGGGGTAGCTCGCCCCGCCGTGAACGACGGGGCGATAGCGGTGAAGCCCCGTGAACGGGGCTTTCCGTACTCGGACCACGCTTCATCTCGAATTAGCCCCGTTCACGGGGCTTGATAGCGGTAGCCCCGCCGTTGACGGCGGGGCGGGAAACAAGTGCTCAGAGGGCTTCCCCTATGCGATTAGCCATCTCCTTCGCGTTCGCCTTGGCGGGCTTCACCCTGCTGGCCCAGACTCCGCCGCCGGGCAGCATTGTCATCCGGCCGAAGGGTTCGGCGGGACAGCCCACGGTAACACCGCCGACGGGAAGTCTTCCGAAGGTGATCCTCCAGAGCGATCCGGATCGCCCCGGTTATTACGTCATCCGCCCGAGTGGACGATTGCCGGGCACGATTCCGGGCAGCGTGAGCTTGCCGCTGCCGCGCGAAAGCGTGCCCCACCTCGAAATCATCCGCCCGAGGCCGATGAACCCCGACGTGCCAGCATCACCCTTCCCGAAACCGACCACTCCGACGATTCCCCTGCCGGGGTCGGTGCCCATCGCGAAGGAACCCGAGGCCGTTAAGGATGGGAAGATCCTGCTCGAAACGTGGGACGTGGCCTACTGCCGGGGATTTAAAGTGGGCTACACGCACACCGTGGTGCGCGAGTACGACCGCGACAAAATGAAGATGGTCTACGGCTCCAAGAAGCTCGTCATGCAAGTGGCCCGCTTCGGTCAGAACGTGGAAATCTGGGGCGAGAACGCCACGATCGAGACTCTCGAAGGGAAGGTCATCGTCAC
>JANOSQ010000408.1:0-7162 GCA_031415915.1 Fimbriiglobus sp.
AACTCCGACCCCTGGCGGGGCCGGCTCGCCGAGTCCGGAACTTGACGCACCCGTCATTTCCGGTTCAACTACAGACCTCACCGACCGGGGCACATCCATGCGGACTTGGCTCGCATTCAGTTCACTCTTCGTCTGCGGCCCGCTGCTCGCGGCGCCGGTCGATTTCAAAACCGAAATCGAACCGATCCTCGTGCGGTCGTGCGCCGGCTGCCACGGGCCGGTAAAGTCGAAAGGATCGCTCCGGCTCGACTCGCGCGATTCCGCGATCAAGACCGGGGCCATCGTTCCCGGCAAACCGGTCGATAGCGAACTGTTGAAGCGAATCGGCGCGAAGGACGACACGCGGATGCCTCCGGAACCGGAGAAGTCGCTGAGCGAGGCCGAGATCGCCACGCTGAAGCTCTGGATCGAACAGGGAGCCAAGTGGCCGGAGAAGGCCGGGCCGAAAGTCGATCCGCTCGATTGGTGGAGTTTGAAACCACTGAAGAAGCCGGCGTTACCGGCGGGAAACTCGGCGAATCCGATCGATGCGTTCGTGCGGGCCAAACTCGTCGAAAAAGGGCTGAGCCCGAGTCCGACCGCGAGCAAGCGGACTCTGATCCGCCGCTTGTACTTCGACCTCATCGGCTTGCCGCCGACGCCGGAGCAGATCGCGGCGTTCGAAGCCGACCCGGCGCCGGATGCGTATGCGAAGCTCGTCGATTCTTTGCTGGCTTCCAAGCACTACGGCGAGCGCTGGGCGAGGCACTGGCTCGATGTGGTCCACTTCGGCGAAACGCACGGTTACGACAAAGACAAAGTCCGCGAACACGCTTGGCCGTACCGCGATTTCGTGATCCGCAGCTTCAACGACGATCTATTGTACGCTACATTTGTCCAGATGCAAATCGCCGGTGACATTTTGTTCCCGAAATCCCGCGATGGGCTGGAAGCGCTCGGGTTTATTTCGGCCGGGCCGTGGGATTTCATCGGCCACGCGGAGGTGCCGGAATCGAAAATCGACGGCAAAGTCGCACGCCACCTCGACCGCGACGACATGGTCTCGAACACGATGCAAACCTTCGTGAGCCTCACCGTCGGCTGCGCCCAGTGTCACGATCACAAGTTCGATCCGATCAAACAGGAGGAGTACTACGCCTTGCAAGCGGTCTTCGCAGCCGTCGATCGCACCGACAAACGCTTCGACGCCGACCCCGCCGTCGCCGCCAAACGAATAGCGCTCGCGGGGAAGCAAAAGGACTACGCGGCGTTGCGATCGAAACTCGAAACCGACATCGCGAAGAAAATTGATCGGGAGCTTTCCGCGCTGGATCGCAAGATAGCCGGGGCAGGCGTCGTTGATCTCTCCGCCGCATTCGGTTACCACAGCGAACTCGCGGGCAAGGCCGACATCGAAAAGTGGGTCCAGCTCGACCTCCAACTTAGCCGCGATCTCAAACGGGTGACGGTCTTCCCCGCCCACGACGATTTCAACGGCATCGGCGCCGGCTTCGGGTTCCCGGCGCGGTACAAGATCGAAGCGAGCGACGACGCCGAGTTCCGAGCGGGCGTGCGCACCGTCGCCGACAAGACCGCGGCCGACGAGAAGAACCCAGGCGTCAAACCGCAGGTGTTCGACATCGACAAAGTGAAGGCGCGGTACATCCGCATCACGGCCACCAAGCTCGCGGCCCGGCAGAAGGATTTCAACTTCGCCCTCGCGGAAGTCCACGTCGTCGATTCCGGTGACACCGCGGTGTCACTCGGGGCGCCGATCACCGCCCTCGACAGCATCGAGGCGCCGATCCGCTGGGCGCGGAACAATTTGGTCGACGGTTGGTACCCCGGCGTCAAACCGCTCGATGCCGGGCTGGCCGTCGAGTTGAAGAAAATGCGCGCCGCGATGATCGAAGCGGCGAGCACCCCGGAATCGCGGAAGGAAATGGGTTCGCTCGCCGCCAAGTTGACCGCGGTCGAGAAAGATCTCGCGGCACTGCCGGCGCAGTCGATGGCCTACATCGGCACCGTTCACACCGGCGCGGGGGCGTTCGCGGGCACCGGGGCCATGGGCGGCAAACCGAGACCGATCCACTTGCTCAACCGGGGCAGCGTCACCAAGCCCGGCGCCGAGATTCAACCCGGTGCCCTCGCCGCTGTCAGCGCTTTGTCACCGAACTTTCCCCTGAAACCCGAGCACGCCGAAGGGGAGCGGCGCAAAGCCCTCGCCCTCTGGTTGTCCGACGTGAAGAATCCCCTCGTCTGGCGGTCGATCGTCAACCGCGTTTGGCAGTACCACTTCGGCCGGGGGTTGGTCGAAACCGGCAACGACTTCGGCCGCAACGGCAGCCCGCCGACGCACCCGGAGTTGCTCGACTTTCTCGCGGCCGAGTTCCGCGACGGCGGGCAGTCGATCAAGAAACTCCACCGGATGATTGCGCTCAGCGAGACGTATCGCCAGACCTCGGCCGGCGAATCAAACTCCGAAATGCTTGATGCGGGCAATCAATACCTGTGGCGCTCCAACCGGCGCAAGCTCGAAGCCGAGGCCGTGCGCGACAGTGTGCTCCAACTCGCCGGAAAGCTCGATACGAAAATGTACGGCCCGAGTTTCCGCGATTTCGTCATTGAGAAGCCCGAGCACTCGCCGCACTACCAGTACCACCTCCACGATCCCGAAGACCCCAAGAGCCACCGCCGGAGCATCTATCGGTTCGCCGTGCGGTCGCAAACGCAGCCGTTCCTCACGGCCCTCGACTGCGCCGATCCGTCGTTGCAAGTCGATCGGCGGAACCAATCGCAATCGCCAGCCCAAGCGCTCGCGCTCCTCAACAACGACTTCATGGCCGTGATGGCGAAGCATTTCGCCAAGAAATTGGAATCGCGGCCGGGCACGGTGAAAGACCGCGTCGAACGGGGATTCGCGGAGGCGACAGGCCGAAAAGCGACGGAAGCAGAAACGAAGGTGCTAACGGGCCACGCCGAAAAGCACGGCTTGGCGAGCCTATGCCGATTGCTGTTGAATTTGAACGAGGTGGCCTTCGCGGATTGACTCCGGCTCCCTTCACCGCGCGAATTCTTCCTTCAAAAACTGCTGACTCACCTCCCACAGGTCGGCGGCTTTGTCGAAGTCGATCTCGGCGGCTTTCACTTGTCGCCGGGTCTTCAACGCGGCGTGCGGCCCCGCGGTGATCGCCGGGTTCACCGGGAACTGGAAGCCACCGCCTTGGGCCAACTTCGATTCGGCTGCCAGCAAGTAGTCGATCAATCGCTTCGCCCCGGCTCTATTGGGGCCACCCTTCACGACGGCGAGCGTATTGGGAATGAACACCGTGCCGAGGCGGTTGTGCCCGGTCGCGTCTGGGAAGACGATGGCCACCGGCTTCCCGGCCAAAACCTCGAGGATGGCATCGTCGGTATCGGTGAAGCCGAAAGCGTAGGTTCCGTCGGCGACGCCGCGGGCCACCTGCTTGTTGCCGGGGACGAGTAGAACATCGTTCCCTTTCAATTGCCGGAAGTAGGCTTTGGCCGGCTCGGCGCCCATCACCTCGAATAAGCACGCGGCGTGGGTCGCGGTCGTCCCGAAGAGCGGCTTCGCCATCGCGATGCGGCCCTTCCATTTCGGATCGAGCAGATCGAACATCGATGTCGGTCGATCCGCTTCGGCCACGAGGTTCGTGTTGACGATCAATACCCGAGCGCGCTCGGCGAAAGCCTGCCAAGTGCCGTCCGTCGCTTTCGACCAAGCCGGGAAGTCCTTCGCATTCGGCGACGAGTAGTCTTCGTAGATCCCTTTCCGAGCCAGCCGGATGGTTCCGAGGATTTCATTGTTCCAGTGGACATCGCAGCGGGGGATGGAGGCCTCGACTTCCAACTCGGCCGCTAGGCCGACCGACTTGTTGGCTTCGGTGTCGTACTTCGGCGTGACCTTGAGCTTGGAGTGGGATTCGAAGTCTCGGAAGACCCCCGCGGCGAAGTCCTCGTCTTGGGCCGAGTAAACCACGACCCGGTCGGACGACTTGGTGCAACCGAGGGCGAACAAGAGCATCGAAAAGGAAAGCAGTCCGCGTAACATGCCCATGTCCCCGTGTGTGTCCGCGCACGCAGTTGTTTTTACCCACCGCTAGGCCGGTAAGAATTGCAATTCTTGCAAAGGCGGGGAATCGACCGCGTGTCGTGAACGCAGGGCTTCCACACTTTGGCTGAAATATCAGGGCAATTCGGCGATCGCGTCCGGAATTCTCCGATTGGCACGCCCGCTGCTTTAACTTCTTTCGCCCCAGCGATGGGGTGGTTCCCGGAAGCGACGGCCGACTTCTTTCCCCCGAAGCCGGCCACCCCCACGCGACCGTGAACCGAGCGAATACGGTCGGACGATCCTCCCCCGGATCGTTCGACCCGGATGGTTTCTCCCCCGAAACCATCCGCACCCTTCCCCCAACATGTCGAAATCCCCGTCGAGTTCAACATCCCCCCGACACCCCGCCTCCCCCGGCGGGGTGCTCTTTTTGATGGGTAGCACGTGGGCCGATCAGAAGCGACTCGACAACCCCGTCCACCGGTGTCGGTATTCGATTTCGAACACCTCGGTTCAAGCGGAAGCTCATTGCCTTAGAATGGATTGGAAGCCCGCTCCAATTGTTACCGCCCTTGCTTGAGAATCCCGATGAAACGCCCACTCACCGGCCTCGTTCTGATTCTCGTGTTTCTCGCAGCCGGTTGCAAACCCAGCACGGCGACTCCCGAGACCGCTCCCAAGACCGACGATATCCCGGTCGTCACAAATGTGCCGACTCCGGCGAGGCCTGGCGACAATATTCCCAAGGAACCGGAGGCCGCCGTCGATCTCGACAAGACGGCCCCACTCGATCTGTCGCCGTTGGGCATCTACGGCACGATCGATGCACCCGTCGGTACCGAGGCGAAGTGGAGCTATGGCAACGTCATCAGCTTCACCCACGGCAAAGACTTCGACATGGAACTGAAAGTCGAGCCGTTCGATCTGGCCACGGTCAAGAAGGAAGCGCAAGAAAATCAGCATTACAAAGTGAAGCAATTCGCCGTGGAGAGCCCCGACACGCTGGTGTTCGAGACCGATTTCTTGTTCAAGAGTTCGTGGTTTTTCAAAGTCAACGTGCGACTCGGCGAGACGACCTACGGTTTTACGCGACTGCTTTGGGCCAGCAAGGACGAAGCGATGCGCTACGTCCGCGTGGCGAAGAGCCTGCGGCAAACCGACCTGAATAAGCAACAAGCCGTGACCGTCGTTGCGGCGGTCAAGGCCTTGGAAGACGCGGGCGGCAAAGTGACGTTCGCCGATGGGAAATACGGCGTCGAACTCGGTCGGCAACGTGCGACAGACGCTTTGAACGCCCATATCGCCAAGTTGCCGCGACTCGATTCGCTCGAGTTGGCCGATTCCGACGCCGTGACGCCGGCGGGCATGGCGCCGCTCGGGACGGCCATCGCGCTGCGCAAATTTACCCTGCGCGGGGAGTCTTACACCGACGGTCACCTCGCGTTCCTCGCTCCGCTGAAGAATCTCGAAGTGCTCGTACTCGGTCGCACCGCGATCACCGGGCCGGGTTTGGCCCATTTGGCGGGTTGCACGAAATTGAAAAATCTCGACATCTTCGGTGAACGCTTCGACGACGCCGGCTGCGCGCAGCTCGGCAAGTTGAAATCGCTGACGCATTTGGTTCTCTCGGAAACGTCTATCGGCGACAACGGCGTAGCCCAGCTCAAAGGGCTAACCGCGCTCCAGCATCTCAATTTGATGAAAACGAACGTCGGCGACGCGGGCCTCAAAGCTCTCGCGGAGATGCGCAGCCTGACGTATCTGCATCTGGACGAGACCAAGGTGACCGGAACCGGCTTGGCCAACCTCTCGTCGGAGGCGAAGTTCGAGGGCCTGAGTCTGTCGAAGTCCTCAGTAACCGACGCCGGTCTCGCATCCTTGAAGAACAAGTCCGTTCAACACCTTTCCCTCCGGGAAACGACCGTGACCGGGGCCGGCCTCGTCCATCTGAAGGGCGTGCTCAAATTGAAAGACTTGGACCTCGCCGTGTCGGATGTGACGGACGCAGGGCTGGCCGCCTTGAAGGATCTCCCATCGCTGGTGGAACTGAACCTCGACCGATGCGCGGTCGGCGACGCGGGGATGGTTCACGTCGCGGCGATGGCCAAGCTCGAAAGGTTGAACTTGGAAGATACGAGCGTGACCGGCGCGGGGCTGGAAAAATTGAAAGCCCTGAAATTGTTGACCGACATTTACCTCACGAAGACCAAGGTGACGCCGGCCGAAGTCGAAGCCTTCAAGAAGGGCCGCGAGAAGGTCAACGTATCGTTTCGAGTGAAGTAGCGAGTCGGCGGATCGAACCACTTTTTGAAAATTCGCGCGAACCTCCCGCGAACCTCCGTTGTCCGTGCGTCCACAGCCGGGGGGTGAGTCTCCGATCTTTTCCGTGAAAAATGGAGGGATTGGCAAACAAAACCGCCGTCAGGTGCGTCAGTATTCCAGAGATTCCTTTCACCCTCAACCGCTTCGTGAATCGCCGCAGCAGTTCGTCCCCACACCGGCTAGGCTGAACGCCTGCCAACACAGTCCGCTGGAGGTGCCCAATGGTCATCATCAACCGAAACGACCTGACGACCCGAACCGTGAACCGCGTCAATACGCGGCGCATGCAGGGTCTCACCGTCAACGGTTATGGTGCCGAGGTACAGCCGGCGGGCGTCCTTTCCCCGCGGCCATTTCCTTGGCCCCTACCCGTCCACCCGGCGAGTAGCCCTGGCAACTTGGCGAAGGGGGATCCCGTGCACTCGAAGCGCACGCGGAAACCCACGGCCGAGGCCACGAGACTGGAGTCCGAGGTTCGTTCGTTCTGGCTCGATCGCGACTACCCATCGCCCGACCAGTGCGCCGAATCGACCGACCTAGCGATGACCTTAACAGGGTCATCCCAGTTGTGTGCCCCGGCCACGACCGCCCAAAAGTGAGGTGACGCCCGGTATACGCAACCATCGCACGACCATCGATTCCACGATTTTCAAGCGATATTGCGCACTCCCGGACGTTGCCAGCCAGAAACAACCGTCGAATTTTCAGCCGAGCCTCGCCGCGGAACAACCGCCGTAGGACGCTGCGACATCGTTTCACCCCGCCCGTCGTTGCACGGGATCCCGG
>JANOSQ010000409.1:0-1636 GCA_031415915.1 Fimbriiglobus sp.
CATGGCGAACGCACGCGCGGGCAAAGCCCGCCGGTTCGATTCCTCCGAGCAGGAGGCCTACTTGGGCCTCTGGCGCTCGTACGACCGGCTGCGGGAACTCGAAGACGAACTCTTCGCGAAGTGGGACATTACCAATCAGCAGTACAACGTGCTGCGGTTGTTGGAGGCGGCCCACCCGAAGACCGTGGCAACGCAATCCGTGCTGAAGCGGTTGGTGTCTCGGGCGCCGGATGCGACGCGGGTGCTCGACAAACTCGCGGGGCGACACTGGATCCGCCGGGAACGATCCCCCGATGACAGACGGGCCTATTGGCTCGGTATCACCGGGGCGGGTATCGCGGCGCTGAAGGAAATGGCCGAGCCGCTGCGGGCGTGCCACAAGGCGCAATTGGGGCACTTGACCCCGGCCCAATTGAAACAATTGACGGCCCTGCTTCAAGCGGCGCGCGAGCCGCACGAATCGGACGATAGCCCTTGGAAATGAGGAGTTCACCGTGGTTTTCAGCTCTCCCACCGACCCGGATGTGATCGTCATCGGCGGCGGCCCCTCGGGCAGCGCCACCGCGACCCTCTTGGCCCAGAAGGGGCTGAAGGTCGAACTCTTCGAGCGCGATCACTTCCCGCGCTTCCACATCGGCGAATCGCTGATCCCGCACACGTACCACGTCCTCAAACGGCTCGGCATGCTGCCGAAGATGCGGGCGAGCCACTTCACGCATAAGCACAGCGTGCAGTTCGTCACCGAACACGGCAAACTCTCCGAGCCGTTCTACTTCCACGACCACGAACCCGAGGAATGGTCGCAAACGTGGCAGGTCCGCCGGGCCGAGTTCGACCACATGCTGCTCACGAACGCCCGCGAGCACGGCGTGATCGTCCACGAAGGAGCCCGCGTTCTCGAAGTGCTGTTCGAAGGTAGCCGCGCCGTCGGCATCCGCGTCAAACCGGAGGGTCAACCGGAACGGACCGTGAAGGCGAAAGTCATCGTCGATGCCAGCGGTCAATCGTCGCTCATCATCGACAAACTGAACCTGCGCGAGTGGGATCCCGAGCTGAAGAAGGCGGCGGTATGGACGTACTGGAAAGGCGCCTACCGCGACACCGGCAAAGACGCGGGCGCCACGATCGTGCTGCAAACCAAGGGGAAAGCCGGCTGGTTCTGGTACATCCCGCTGCACGACGATATCATCAGCGTCGGCGTCGTGGCGTCGAACGAGTACCTGTTCCAGAACCGCCCCACCAAGGATTTGGAAGCCCTCTACTTCGAAGAAGTCGAACGCTGCCCCGGTTTGAAACCGCGGTTGGAGAATGCAACGCGGTGCGATATCTTCCGCGCCCAAAAAGAATACTCGTACCGCGCCAAGCAAGCCGCCGGTGATGGCTGGGTTCTCGTGGGCGACGCCTTCGGGTTTCTCGATCCGCTCTATTCCTCCGGGGTGCTCCTCGCGCTGACCTCCGCCGGTATGGCCGCGGATGCGATCGGCGATGCGATCGCCGCGAACGACACGACCGAAGCCAAGCTGCGCGTCTGGGAAAAGGGCTTCGTCCAAGGCATGGATCGCATGCGCCGGCTCGTCGTCGAGTTCTACGAAGGGTTGAACTTCGGCCGCCTTGTTCGCCGCAACCCGGACAAAAA
>JANOSQ010000410.1:0-2295 GCA_031415915.1 Fimbriiglobus sp.
GAACAACCAGCACCTCGGCATGGTGATGCAGTGGGAGGATCGCTTCTTCGCGAGCAACCGCGCCCAGACGTACCTCGGCGCCGGCGTCGACGTCGATCCGTACCCGAACTTCGCCCAAGTGGCCAAGGGCTTCGGCATCCCGTCGCGCACGGTGAGCAGCCGTAAGGAACTCGACGACGCGCTGATCGATATGATCGAAAGCGACTCGGCCTTCGTGCTGGATGTACTGGTGCCGCACCAGGAGCATGTGCTGCCGATGATTCCGAGCGGCATGACCGTGAAGGATATGATCAAGGCGTAGCATTTATGGATCTGAGCCAACTCATCACAATCGAACCCGGCAAGCGCAGCGGGCAGCCGTGTATCCGCGGCATGCGGATCACGGTTCGCGATGTCTTAGACTATTTGGCCGGCGGTATGACCGTGGAGGAAGTTCTCATCGACTTCCCCGAGTTGACGGTCGATGACATCCGCGCTGTATTAGCTTACGCGGTGGATCAGTTGCCAAGGGCCGCGTGAGTTTGGTGTTTTAAATGTTGCGATGGTCAATTCACCGCGCCTTTGTCGAGGTGTGTGATGCTCAAGGAAACCGACGAAGACACAATATTGACGCGTCAAGCGGAGCAGCTTTCAAAAATCTGCATTAACTTGTTTCCTGACGATTGGCGAAAGATAGTCCCAAGTAAGATATATGAGCATCCCATTTGGCATGTCGGGTATCGTTCCGGGTTGCACCTCGATTCGCTGAAAGAAACTTTAACATCGAGACTGGAATCAATTGGGTGTCAATTGATAACTCTAGATCTTATCGCGAACGATGAGAAAGACCTTTCGTTCTTCACGGTTGCACCCGTACTATTTGAACGCGTCACTACTGTATATCATGCGACTCCGATAAGCCGAATTTCTTCGATAATGGCAGAAGGGCTGTTGCCCAGCAATTCTGTGCGCAAGCTCACGGATTTTGTGAACACCGAAGGAAAGATTCATGCAAGCAGATTGTTGAAAAAACAACCGGAACTGGGAGATCCGGCTACATGGTGGCAACATCATTTGTCTGATAAAATCAATGAGCCCTTCGGTGTCATCGAAATTGATCTTTCGGAATTGCCTGATGGCTCCAGAGTGTATCGAGATGTCCATAGCGTGTGGGGACTCGTCATTGATCGGCTCGACAGAATTCCTCCCGCCAAGCTACGTGTAGTTCAAACTGAAGAATTGATCTCTACCGCCCTATAACACTGGCCCACCCCATGCCGCCCGAATTCAGTTGGGTCGACAAACCCCGGCTCGCGGCGCTGGCGCTCCCGGATGCGGACGACCTGCTCTGGCTCCGCCGCAACGGCATCGACATGGTCATCTCCCTCACCGAAGACCCGCTGCCGCGGCGCTACGTCAACGACGCCGGGATGATGGCCATCCACATCCCCGTGCCGGACCTCGAAGCCCCGACCGGGGAGCAACTCCAACTCGCGGTCGACACCATCGCCCGCGCCGGGCAATCGGGCATGGCCGTGGCCGTGCACTGCACCGCGGGCAAAGGGCGCACCGGCACCATCCTCGCGGCCTATTTCGTGGATCAAGGTTTGAGCGCCGATGCCGCGATCAAGCGCGTCCGCAACCTGCGTCGCGGTTCGGTCGAGACGCTGGAACAGGAAGAAGCGATCGCCGAGTTCGCCCGGCGGAAGGCTTCGCAGTAGCCCCCGCGCGCCGCCCCGCCTAGAACAAAGCTGCCCCCTTCACCCCCGAGGATTCGCACCGTGGCCCATACACTCCCAACACTCCCGTACGCCTTCGACGCGCTCGAACCGCACATCGACGCGGCGACGATGGAAATCCACAGCCAGAAGCACCACAAGGCTTACGTCGATAACCTGAACAAGGCCCTCGCCGGGAATGCCGACCTCGAAGGCAAGGACATCGTCGCCCTGCTGCGCGACATCAAGAGCGTGCCCGAAGCGATCCGCCCGGCCGTGATCAACAACGGCGGCGGGCACGCCAACCACAGCCTCTTCTGGGAAATCATGGCCCCGAGCGCGGGCGGCGAACCGACCGGCGCCATCGGCGACGCCATCAAAGCCAACCACGGCGACTTCGCCAAATTCAAGGACGTGATCAAGCAGAACGCCCTCACCCAGTTCGGCAGCGGTTGGAGCTGGCTCGTCTGGGACCCGGCCGCGGCCGCCCTCAAGGCCGTGAAGAAGCCGAACCAAGACAGCCCGCTCATGGACGGTCTCGTGCCCGTTCTCGGCGTCGATGTCTGGGAACACGCCTACTACTTGAAGTACCAAAACC
>JANOSQ010000411.1:0-1965 GCA_031415915.1 Fimbriiglobus sp.
CCAGGCGTCCGCGGAGTGCAGACCTTCCGCCGGGGTTTCGTCGAATCGCTGGACACGACGGCGGAGCGGTTGATCCACGCGCCCCGCCCGTTGCTGTTGCTCGCGCCGATCCGCGAACTCCGGATTCGGAACGCGGACAACGCCGTCGCCGAGTTGGCGCGCGTGCCGGGATTGGATCGCATCGAGACGCTAGACCTGCGCAACAACAGCTTCGGCACGGGGGATCGGTTGGCCCGGTTTTTGGAACTCGCACCGCTCCGGAACGTGACGGGCTTGCTCCTGTTGAATAACCAACTCTGGCGAGATGATGTCGAGGTTCTCGCGAACAGCGAACGCGCGGCGCAATTGGTATCGCTCGACCTTTCGGGCAACGCCATCGGCAATGCCGGGGCCGGGGTACTGGCACGGGCGGATCGCTTGTTCGGATTGAGGATCCTGATACTGCGGAGCGACGAACTCGACTTCCGAGACCGGATTGCGCTCGATGGGGCCCGGGCTTTGGCGGAGTCGCAAACGCTCGGGGAATTGCGGACGCTCGACATCGGCGGCCACCTGCTCGGGGAGGCCGGGATCGCGGAATTCGCCAATGCACCGGATCTCCAGAATCTGGAGTGGATCGATGCATCGTTCAACCGGATCGGCCACGGCGACGATCCCGACTTGGCCGGCTTATTGTCGACGCCGTCCCGAGCCCGGCTCAAGGTCTGGAATTTCGCGGGGAGTCGCATCGGACTGCGCGCCGCCGAAGGGATCGCGGTGTGGGATCAAATGGAAACGCTTCGCGAACTCAATCTCGAACACTGCGAATGGCAACCCGGCGCCCGCGAACTCCTCGCGGAAAGTCGGTGGGCGCACAAGATCCGCATGGGTAACCCGGTTTCCGGAGAACTCGCATGACGCGCCTCGCCGTCGCATTCGCCTCGGTATGCCTCGCTGTCACAGCCCTGTCAGCGGAACCCGCGAAGTTCGCGCTGAAGGGTGAAAACGTCGAACTCCCGGAATTGCTGCCGGAGGCATTGAAGCCCGAGTTCACCGCCGATTCGCACATTGTCCGCGATGGCGACACCAAGCTCATGTCGCTCTGGTTCCGCAAAGCGATCCCGTCGAAAGCGACCGCCGAGCAACTCAAGAACGGTCTCACGTACCGCGAGATCCCGGAAGGCTCACTCATCGGCGTTGTGAAGTTCGAGAAAGCGTTCATCGACTACCGCAAGCAGGAAATTCCCGCGGGAACCTACACCCTGCGGATCGCGGTACAGCCAGACACCGGCGACCACAGAGACACCGCCCCGCACGGCGATTTCGTTTTGCTCACGCCCGCCGCCGACGACAAAACCTTGGAGCCGCCGGAGTTGAAAGACTTGGTGAAGCGCAGTTTGAAATCGACCGGCAGCGATCACCCCGG
Organism: Fimbriiglobus sp.; assembly: GCA_031415915.1. GTDB lineage: Bacteria > Planctomycetota > Planctomycetia > Gemmatales > Gemmataceae > JALHQU01. The sequence continues at coordinate 1,406 of JANOSQ010000411.1, forward strand.
CGTCATGCTGCTCTATCCGCACTTCGGAAAAGACGCGGATCCGAAGTTGGTCGCCAAAGGGGACGGGGTGCACTGCCTGCAATTGAAATGCAAAGTGAAGGCGGAATCGGGCGACACGGCACTCGGGTTTTCGATCGTGGTCGCCGGGTTCAGCAAGATGCGCTGACTCACTCCGCCCCCGCGAGAACTTGACCGGTGCCGACCACCGGCAGCTTCGCCCCGCCCGTCGGTCGCAGGAACTCCGCATCGCTCTCTTTGTTCAAGGAGAGCGCGATCCCCTCCACTTGGATCGCCCCCATGCTGATGGGCGACTCCTTGGACGCGGGATCGCGGGCGTTGTCGCTCGCCTTGATGCCGTTGGCGTTCACGGCCTTCAGCAGTGCAGGTGTCGCGACGAAATAGTTCCGGGCCACGACCACCTCGTGAGTACCGACGAGCGGGCCGTCGAGCGCCACCCCGTTGGCACCGATCGAATGGAGCGTGTTCCGCTCGAATTTCACGCCGAGCGGTTTCTCGGCCGCGATGGTGCCGGTGATGTGCAAGCCGTTCTCGAAGCCGTG
>JANOSQ010000412.1:0-2529 GCA_031415915.1 Fimbriiglobus sp.
ATCAGGCCCGTGCGGTGCCACAGCGTCCGACCGGTCGCCTGTTCGAGGTCGTGCCAGAGATCGTAGGCTCGAAAGAGCAGCGGCACGTAGTCGGGATGCTCGAAGTACGCCTGCCGAATGATCCGCGACTCACCGTGCGAACTGCCGCGATCGTGACCGAGCGAGAACTGTTCGAGACCCAGCACGCGCGCCCCGCGTCGCGCCAGGTGCAGGCACGCGGCCGACCCCATGCCGCCGATGCCCAGCACGATGACGTCGTAGACCGAAGACACGGCAGACCCCGGCGGGAGAAATCCCAAATCACAAGCACGGAAACCAAAACGAATCTCAGATTTCAGATTTCAGATCTCAAATCTCAAATCTGACGTGTCCGACAGAACTCAGGTGGCGAGCGTGGTTGGGAAGTGAAACACCGCTGCCGTGTGCGAGGGCGTGAAGCGGGAGGCGTTTGGGGACATCCGGGATCGTCTGAATCGACTTGCGGGCGCAAGGTGGACGACGCGGGTTTGCCGAAACGGCCAGGCCCACCCAGCGCCGAGCACTTTGGCAACTTCCGCTTGGACCGCGGTGCGCAACTTCTCCGAGGCTGCGGCTCGCAGCACGTTCCAACCGCTCACTTTCAGGAGGATCGTGCGGAAGACGGCACCTCGGCCGCGGACGCGCAGCCAGCCCAAGCCGAGGCGATTCTTCAGGCCGCTGTGGGTGGACTCGATCCCCGAGCGTGCGGCGTACCGTTCGCGGAACACGTGTGTCTGTTCTTCACAGCGGCGTGCGGCCGTGCGGCGAGCCTGGTCCGTGAACTTCAGCTCGAAGCGTCCGTCGGATGTCTGGTGAATGGGGCAGAGCTTCCGCAGCGGGCACGACGCACACGTCGCGGCCGGCATTTCGACGACGCTCGTGTGCGTCGCCTCATCTCCCGTGACACGCAGTGGCGCATGGCCCGCGGGACAAGCCTCGACCGAGCCTGTCACTTCGTGGTGAGCGAAGTCATCGAGCGTCAACGCCTCGGGATCAACCTGCGGAACTCGACCCGGCACCGGGGCGATCAGCTCGACACCGAACGACTCGGCGGTCGCGTAGTTTTCGTCACTGCCATAGGCGGTGTCGGCCGCCATCTGTGCGGGAGTCAAGCCGTTCACTTCGAGTTGCTCCAGCATCGGCCGGACCGCGTCCGAGTCGTTCGCACACGCCGTCTCGGGGATCACGCCCGTGATGAGTTGCACCTCGTTCTCGGGGGAGCAGGTCTCGCTCAACTGGACTTGATCGCCCTGACCCTGCCTCCACTCAACACGGTGGCCGTCGCAGGTCGCGTCGAGGTCGGACGGATTCTGAACCACGTCGCCGCCCGTCTTCGCGATCACGACCACGCGACCCTCCACGACCCGGCATTGCTGCCGGAAGATCCGCACCAGCGACGTGTACGACGTCCGGCCTTTGATCGTCGCCTGATCGGCGAAGCGTTCGACCATCCGCAGCATGTCTTCGGCCACCTGCTGCTTCGAGCGGGCGCGCGCCTCCGCAGCCTTGGCGTCCGCGAACAGCTTCCCCTCGGACGGCGCGTACCGGGCTCGCAACTCCTCGGGCAACGCCGCGTAGTCGTCCACCGCGTGACGCTTGATCTGCGTGAGGCAACGCTTGATCGCCACCGCCATCAGCCGCACCCGGCCAAACGTCGCCATGTGACTGAAGACGTGCGTGCTGTCCAATCGCGGCTGCGAGACATTCCGCTCCAACCGCTCCGTCAGCGTGATCGTCAACTCGCGGAACAACTGCGCCGCCACGTCGTCTTCGGTGAACAGCTTCTGATAACGCTCGACAGTGCGGTCGCAGCAGGCGCCCCCCGGCTCGATGTTGAGCGCGAATTGAACATCGGCATGCATCATGTAGGCGTCGGCCGCCTCGACTGCGTTCCCGTCGAAAACGTCCGTCAGAAACACCAGCCCGGCCATCGAGTACAGCTCCTTGGTCTGGCAGCCCCTGTCCTCGGAAAAATGCTGGGCGAGTTTGGTGACGGGCAACAGCTTGAGCACCACCGCCCGAAAGACTCCCTGCCACCCGGAAAGAATGCGACGCCGAGCCATCTCGGAGAGCACCCCGTCAAACGGGTCGAACATCCACTTTTGTTGAGGATCGCGAATCCGTCGCATGATTGCTGTTTCATCCTGCAAATCAGCCACTTCCAACCACGCCGACAGTTTAGCGCCAGCCGCGAGATCCGATAGCTCACGCACACCGCTTTCACGATAAATCACTGGAAACACCGCAAATATCCGCGATCTCGGGACAGAACAGACTTGTGTCGGAAACGTCAAGCATAACACGCCACACCGCCACGAATGAGACGATGCCTCGCTTAGCCGCCTGTTGAAAAACCGTAGGATGGACGCCCCGTCCGTCCGTTTCCACTTGCTTTTCGCTCGGACGAGGCGTCCAAGCTACGTTTTTCAACAGGCTGCTAGGGAGGGGGGCTGATGGAGAGTTGATGCCTGCCACTCGATTGGCCCCCCTCCCCGGCCCTCCCCGCCGAGG
>JANOSQ010000413.1:0-2322 GCA_031415915.1 Fimbriiglobus sp.
GCGATCTCGCACAGGAAGTTCCGCGTGAGCACCACCGACTCGAACCACGACTTCCCCATCGCGCCCAACGTGGTGGACCGCGACTTCGCGGCGGCGAAGCCGAACGAGATCTGGCTCGCGGACATCACCTACGTGCCGACACGCGAGGGTTGGCTCTACCTCGCGGCGGTCGAAGACCTGTACTCACGGCGCGTGGTCGGCTGGTCGATGGGGACGACGATGGAGAGCCGCCTCGCGGTCGATGCTTTGGAGATGGCGGTGCAGCAGCGCTTCCCCGACGCGGGCTTGGTGGCGCACTCGGATCGGGGCAGCCAGTACGCCAGCGAACACTACCGACAAGCCCTGGCCGAGAGGGGCATCACCTGCAGCATGAGCCGGAAGGGGGATTGCTACGACAACGCGCCGATGGAGTCGTTCTTCGCGACCTTGAAGAAGGAACTCGTCCACCACGAAGACTACCCGACGGTCGAGGCGGCGAAGGCGAGCCTGTTCGAGTACATCGAAGTGTTCTACAACCGAATCCGTCGACACTCGTCGCTGGGGTACGTCGCCCCGGCGGAGTTCGAATGTTCCCAACATCCTTAACTGCGCGTCCGTTTTTCGTGGGGAATTCCACAGCCAATGCCCATCCGTGGTCACATCGCAACCAGGCAAACCGATGTGAATACCATAGGTCGAGCCGAGTCATTGCCTTCGAAGCATTCATCGCCCGGGCACGGGGATTGCGTGCCGAGCATCCATCCACATACCTACGTGCACTTTCCGAGGAGCACACATGACGAAGAGACGACGGATCGCCTTCACTTTGATCGAGCTTCTGGTGGTGATCGCGATCATAGCGATCTTAATTGGGCTGCTACTCCCTGCCGTGCAAAAGGTTCGCGAAGCCGCGGCTCGGATGAAATGCCAGAACAATCTCAAGCAGCTTGCACTCGGGGTACACAACTATGAGTCGGCTGTCGGCGTTTACCCGCCAAGCATGCTCGCCCCGGTCGGGTCTTCATTCGGCACCAACAATGAATCGTGGGGCGTTTGGGGCCGTATCCTGCCGCAAATCGAGCAGGGCAACCTCTACGCGAAGGTGGTACTCGAATCTCCTTGGGACCAGCCGCCCAACAGTGCAAATAACATCGGCCCGACGCGGATTCCCATCTTCCTATGTCCGAGCGAGGTGAACGACACCGTACGCACGAAGAGCGGCCAGTCGTATTGCTACCCTCTCAACTACGGCGTCAACTGCGGCACATGGCTCGTATTCGACCCGGTCTCCGGGAATGGTGGAGATGGGGCATTCTTTCCGAACGCCAAGCTCGGCACGACCGCGTTCACCGACGGGATGTCCAATACGCTATTGGCCGCCGAGGTGAAGGGGTTCACACCGTACAGCCGGAATATGACCAGCGCTCCAGCGGCGATTCCACCGTCGACCACGGCGGACGTGGCTGCTCTTGTTTTAGCCGCCCCGGACAAAAAAATGGGGGCCGCAACCAACGACAACACCGGCCACACCGAGTGGCCGGACGGCCGCGTTCACCACAGCGGCTTCACCACCGTACTGACGCCGAATACCAAGGTCGTGGCTTCGATCGGCGGCATCAACTACGACGCGGATTTCAACAGCCGGCAGGAAGGGTCGAGCGCCACGCTGCCGACCTTCGCCGCCATCACCTCGCGGAGCTACCATGCCGGTGGCCTCGTGAACGTCGCCCTCATGGACGGCTCGGTACGCCCCGTGCGGAACAGCATCGACCTGACCACGTGGCGTGCCCTCGGAACGCGACAGGGCAACGAAGTGATCGGCGACTATTGAACTGGACCTTCTCCGCATCCTTCTGCATGCTATTGGCATGGTCGAACCCTACATCGCGATCCAGACCGTCATGCTCCCGAAGGATACCAATCCGCACGGGACCATCTTCGGCGGCGTCCTCCTCGCCAACATCGACATGGCCGGGGCAATCGGCGCCCAGCGCGAGGTCCAACTCCGCGGCGGGAACCCGAAAGCTTCCTTCGTGACCGTCGCACTCAATCGGGTCGAATTCAAGAAGCCGGTCCTCGTCGGCGATGTGGTGAAGTTCCAAACGAGTCTGGTAAAGTTCGGCCGCACGTCGGTGACCATCCGCATCGACGTGAACGTAGAACGTGGGATGGAAACGATCCACGTCACGGAGGCGGAGGCGTTGGCCGGAGACGCGCTGGCGGTCGCGGGGGCTCCGGGGAGGGTCGCCGGTGTGACCGAGTTGGAGGTCGCGGCGGCGCTCTGCGCCACGCCGTTGTCGGCAGAGATACTGAATGCATACGACGTGCCGTTGGTGAGGCCCG
>JANOSQ010000414.1:0-9800 GCA_031415915.1 Fimbriiglobus sp.
GAGCGCGATGAGGTACGCGATGGCTTCAAACGAGGCTCGCAATCGCAAGCCCCCATCGGTCGGTTCGCTCGGATACCATTCGAATCGCGGGGCATCGACCCCGATAGACGGTTCGGACAACGCGAAGGGCAACACGCCGACACCCCCGCAGCCCGGTGCGACTTTCCGCGCGGCCGCTTCGAGCGCCGGCCAATCGGGCTTCACCCCGACGATGCGGTCGAGGAACTGCGCCCCGTTGCTGTAACAGCGCATCCAGAGGTACGGGCCCCAATTCAACTTCATCGCGTCGAGCGTCCCGGATTGCGGGAGTTCACCCGACGACGAGTTCACGACCGCGGAATTGCCCAAAATCACGGCGACATGGCCCGGATCGGTCGCACCGCCGCCGACTAACCCGGCCGCTTGATCGTCGAGGGTCGGGAACACCAACGGCCGCACCCCGGCGGGTAGACCCGCATCGAAGGCCACCGATTCGGACAAAGGACCGAGCGGCTCGTCCATGGCGATGAGCTTGGGGAACGCTTGCCAGGCCCTGATGCGGTGATCGGCTTCCTTCAACGCTTCGAGCATTTCGGGTTGCCAGCGGCCGGTGCGAAGATCGAGCATCCCCGTGGACGCGGCCGCAGACAGGCTAATGCGGTCGAAGTTTCCGGTGAGATAGCCGGCGGCGGCGGTGCCGTGCTGGACGAGCCGCGAAGTTCTGACCCAGTCGGCTTCACCCAGCGCGGATTCGTCTTTCACCAAGTGGCTGAGGGAATACCGCACCGCCCACGGCCCGCCGGTGAGAGCGCGGGCGCGCTCCTGTCCGCCGAGCCGGGCCAAGCCCTTGGCGTGGAACTCCCCGAGCGTTTGATCGTTCCAGCAGATCAACCGGCGCACCGGGGCACCGAAGCGGTCGATTCGCCCGGCGCTGTGGTGCGTCGCCGAGATTCCGCCCGCGATCCAATCGCCCTGCCGACCGAGATCCTTCAGTTGTCCGGCGAGCGACCGGGTACTGCTGCGAGCTTGCCCTTCCAATTGAAGCAAGCTCAGCTCCGCGACCCCGCCGTCGGTCCAAAGATCCGTCGGTAAGCGTGCCTCTGCAACGGACTTGCCATCGAGGTCGAACGCGAGCGCTTTCACCGAGCCGGTGCTGAAATCCCAGCCGACGATGAGCGAACTGTCCGGTACGCAGCGCAAGCTTTCGGCCATGGGGCACCTTGGGAGGAGGGAGTCTTCGTTGGGGTTCAACCTTTAGGTTGTTCCCCGCGTGCCAAGTAGGTCGGTCCGAGTCTTCGAGGGCCGACACATTCCAGATCCGCGTCGAGCCTCGAAGACTCGGCCCGACGAAGACAACCTAAAGGTTGAACTCCAACAAGCAGCGTTCGCCTGCTTACAATACTACAAACCCGATCTCCGCCGGTGAGGCACCCCGATGCGAACCGTCTTTTGGCTCCCCGTGTTATTCCTCACATCGCTCCCGGTATTCGCGCAAGGCGAGGGGGCGAAGGTCTACAAAGGGGCGGCGCCGTCGACCGTCTGGATCCACTCGACGCGGGACAAAGGCCTGGCCACGGGCAGCGGTACGCTCATCGACAAGGAGCGCCGACTGGTGCTCACGAACTACCATGTCGTCCAAGAGAACCCAAACGCCAAGGTCTTCTTCGCGGTGCTGCGCGACGGCCAGCCGGTGTCGGAGAAGCAATACTACCTCGACCGCGCCCGCCGGCTGAGCATCCCCGGCAAAGTGATCCTCTTCAACAAGAAGGCCGATCTCGCCCTGATCCAACTCGATTCGCTCCCGGATAAAGTCGAGGCGGTGCCGTTGGCGACGGGTAGCCCCGAACCCGGCTCCTCGACCCACGCCATCGGCAACGCCGGGAAATCGGGGGCGCTCTTCGGGTACATCAAAGGGACCGTCCGCTCGGTCTACCAGAAGGAATGGAAGGCGGAGATCGCCCCGCGGCGGGTGTTGACCTTCGAGGCGAAAGTCGTCGAGACCGATTCCCCCACGAACCCCGGCGACAGCGGCGGGCCGCTGCTCAACGATAAGGGCGAGCTGATCGGCGTCACCGAAGGCGGGGCGATCAACGCCCAACTCATCAGCACGTTCGTCGATGTGTCGGAAGTCAAGAAACTGCTGGAATCGAAGGCCGTGCGCGATTTGAAAGTCGAGAAGCCGGCCGTGAAGGAAGTCCGCGAAACCGCCCTCACCGTCAAGGACGAAGCCAAGTTGTTCGGTGCCGACGCCATCAAGGAAGCGAATGCGGCCCTCGCCGAGTTGTTCAAAGGCAAGGTGGACGTGATGGTCGAGACGTACGCCAGCGGGCCGAAAGACAAACAGGAGGAACTCAAGAATGCGACCGCCGAGAAACGCACCGCCCTGTTCCGCGAGTGGACCCACTACCGCATGAACAAGCTCGATGTCACCGGCTTCGGCATCCTCATCTGCTCCGACCCGAAGTTCCTCTACGTCGATATTTCCCCCGACGCGGTCAAGCTGTTTCCGGAGAAGTTTGAACTCAAGGTGCGCGATGCGATCTTGAAGGGCATGAAGGACGGCAAACCGGATGAAGGCCTCAAAGCCGCGGTCAAGCTGATCGTCGAGACCAAGCCGAAGGGGAAATGATGTCGATCCTCGTCTTCTGCGACGATTTGATCTTCACGAGCAAGATCACCGCCACGGCCCGGGCCAAGGGGATCGAAGCGGCCGTGGTCCGCACGCAAGACTCGCTCGTCGCCAAGCTGCTGGCCGGCCAGGTGGGGTGCGTCGTGGTCGATTTGCACAATCCGAGCCTGAACTGGGCCACGCTCTTCCCGGCCCTCGGCGAAGGGCGACCGCGCTTCGTCGGCTTCGGCTCGCATGTCGATGTCGAGACGCTGAAGGCCGCCCGCGCCGCCGGCTGCGACTTCGTGATGCCCCGCAGCCAGTTCGTCAACCGCCTCGAAGACGACTTGCCGAAGTGGGCCGGGGCATAAATAGGACTTTTCACCGCAGAGTAAGAAGAGAACGCGGAGAACCCCAAACAAAAAAAACGACGACTGATGGCGAAGCGTGCGCCTCGGTTTTATTCGCCATCTTCTCTGCGATCTCTTCTTTCTCTGCGGTGAATCTCTTAATTCTTCTCTGTGGGGTGAAATCTTGTTTCGGAATGCTGCGATGCGCTTCACGAAGATGCACGGTATCGGGAACGATTACGTTTACGTCGATTGCGTGCGGAACCCCGTGCCCGCCGACCCCGCGAAGCTCGCGATCGCGGTCAGCGACCGGCACTTCGGAATCGGTTCCGACGGACTGATCCTCATTTGCCGTTCGGAAGTCGCCGATGCACGGATGCGGATGTTCAACGCCGACGGGTCGGAGTCGGAGATGTGCGGGAACGGCCTGCGTTGCGTCGCCAAGTTCGTCCACGATCACGGCATCGCCGCGAAGCCGAAGTTGTCCATCGAAACCGGTCGCGGCGTGCTGACGGTCGAATTGGAAATCGCGAACGGGAAAGCCGAGCGCGTCCGCGTGAACATGGGCGAGCCGATTCTGGAATCGGCGAAGATTCCGACCACGTTCCCCGGCGATCCGCCGGTGAATGTCGTCGGGGAATACGCGGGCTGGTCGTTCGAACTGACTTGCGTCTCGATGGGCAATCCGCACGCGGTGACGTATGGCGGGGATGAGTTTTTCAGCAAGGATCCGGATTTCGTCGCCCTGTACGGCCCGCTCATCGAACACGCCGAAGAGGATTTTCCCCGGCGCATCAACGCCCACTTCGTGAAGGTGCATACGCCGAGCGAGGTGACCATGCGGACGTGGGAGCGCGGCAGCGGCATCACCCTCGCCTGCGGAACCGGGGCCTGCGCCGTCTGCGTCGCCGGCGTGCTCACCGGCCGCAGCGGCCGGAAGCTGCTGGCCCACCTCCCCGGCGGCGACCTCGAGTTGGAATGGAACGAAGCCGACAACTGCGTCTACATGACCGGCCCGGCCACGGAAGTCTTCACGGGCGAGTGGCCCTCGGCATGAAGATCCGCAACCCGCGCCTGATCCGAGCGGCCGGCTGGCTCGGCACCCACGCGATCCGCGGACTCTTCCGCACCCTGCGCTTCGAGCACCGCCACCTCGACAGCACCGTGATGCCGCCGCAACCCGAACCGGCGCCGCGGTGCCTCTACCTCGTCTGGCACGAAACCCTGTTGATGCCCTTGACGAGATTCGCCAGCCCGACGCTTTCCACGCTCGTGAGCAAGCACGCCGACGGCCAACTGCTCGCGACGTTCATCCAGAACCTCGGCCTCAGCGTCGTTTACGGTTCCACGAACCGCGGGGGGGTCCAAGCGATCCGCGAGATCATCCGCGATGTCTCGGGGTGCCGGCACTTGGCGATCACCCCCGACGGGCCGCGCGGCCCGCGTCGGGCGATCCAATCCGGGGCGCTGTTTCTCGCGTCCCGAACCGGAATGCAGATCGTCCCCGTCGGCGTCGGCTTCTGCAATCCATGGCGGCTGAGGAGCTGGGATCGCTTCGCGATTCCCAAGCCCTGCACCCGGGCGAAGATGGTTTCCGGGCGAACCTTCACCATCCCGGCCAACACGCGGAGCGAAGGTTTGGAAGGCTATCGGTTGCTGGCGCAAGCCGAGCTCGACCGGCTCACCCGGATTGCGGAGCACTGGGCCGCGACGAACCGCTTCGACGAATCGACCGGCCAAAGCGTTTAGAGGGCCACCGTGTTCGATCCCGCCCTACTCGACACGCCCATCATCCGGGATTGGCCGCGCCTCACGATCCGCCGGCTCCTCCTCGTGCTGGCGTGGATCCTCTGCATCGTCGTCGCTTGGAATCGGTTCGATAACGGCATCCACATGTTCGATACCGCGGATCGGCCGCCGAGCGGTATCCGCCTAGCATTGTCAAAAGTCCCAAGTCCCCTTCTCGGCGCAAAGCCTCTATTGAAACCCGAAGGGAACCGGGGGCACGCCCAAATCGACTTCGGCGGCCAATGGCTCATGGGGCGAATGGTCGCCACCGGTCAGGGGAAACACCTCTACAATCGCAATCGGCATTGGAACACCCTGCGGGAAGGTTACCCCTCGACCCAAGATCCGGACTTGGTGCGCGAACATTCGTTTCCCGCGGCGGAGCGACCGGCCGCAGTGCGCGAAGCCGATCACAAGGGGGAAGACTTCAAGACGGACGCCGAGAATCTGATGGTCTGGACGATGGGGACCCACAACGACTCCAAACGCTGGGGCGAAGCCGCGGAAGGGATCGCCTGCGCGTTCGCCGGGGGGGTCGACGGCAACCCGTTCTCGGCCGCGGCCGCGCAGGAGGTTTCGCGGAACCGGGTCACCCCCGAGTTGATCGCCGAACTCGACCGACCCGCGATCGGCGGCCCGCTCTATCCCCCCGTCCACGGCCTCTTCTACGCACCGCTCGGGCTGATCACCGATACGCAAACGGCCTACTTCGTCCTGCAAGCCATCAGCGTGCTCGCCGGCTTTCTAGCGGGCTGGTCGGCCCAGTGGTTATCGCGCGGCCGCTTGGCTTGGCCCGTCTGCAGCGCCCTCATTTTCGCCTTCCCCGGCTTCCGCCCCGGCCTCGACCTCGGCCAGAACCACGCCATCTCGCTGGCGATTCTGCTGCTGGGTTGGGCGCTCGTCGTCCGGAAGTCCGAGTTCGCCGGCGGGGCCGTTTGGGGCTTGCTCGCTTTCAAACCGGTTTGGGGGATCGTCTTCGTTTTGGTGCCCTTGTTGATGCTCCGCTGGCGCGTCGTGGTGGCCATGGGCGCGGTCGGTTGCGGCTTGGCACTGGCCACGATACCGGTCGTGGGAATCGACTCGTGGTTCCACTGGTTGGAGAACGGCAAAGAAGCGACCGCGACGTACAACGTGAACAAAAACTGGATCGAACTCAGCCGCGACTTGTCCGGCATCCCGAAGCGAATCCTACTCGACTTCACCAAGCCCGAAGGAGAACGAGCCGATCCGCTCGCCGATTTCTTCGGCCAGTTGCTGTTGGGAATCGTGTTTTTGAGCACCGTCGGCATCTATTGGTTCCGGGCGGATCGCCGGCAACCGACCGGCCTCGGTGCCGGCTTCCTCTTCTTGGGCGCGTACCACTGCTGCTACCGGTTCATGTACTACGACGTGCTGCTGGCCACGGCCGGCATCTTCGTCATGTTCGCCCACCCCGGCTTGTTCTTCCGGACAGCGCAAGTCCGGTTGCTCGCCGAAGCGAACTCCTCATTCCAACGGCGGGCGCGGTTGTACGGGGTTTCGGTTCCACTGCTGCTGATCGCGCTGTTGCTGTGGAACGAGAATGGGCTGATGAACTTCAAGCCCAAGGCGACCATCGGTGCCGATTATTTTGCGGTGCCAATGACCTCACCCGAAGGGAAAGCGACCACCCGGATGCCGGTGCTCAGTGCGACCTCGGACTACATGCACCCGGTCGACACCGTGCTGTTATTGCTGCTCTGGGGCTGGGCGGGCTGGCGACTGCTCCGTCACGGGGACTATCCACGCAACGAGTCGAGCGCCGCGCCGATATCCGGCGACCGCATCAGTGATTCGCCCACCAAGACCGCATGAACATGCGCGGCTTTCAGAATCGCCATATCCGCGGCGGTGCGGATGCCGCTTTCGCTGACGACGGTCACCATCGAGGGAATCCGAGATCGCAATTCGAGTGTCTGCTCCAATCGCGTCTCGAAGGTTCGCAAATCGCGGTTGTTGATCCCGACGACCGTCGCGCCGCAATCGAGCACCCGCGGCAATTGCTCGGCATCGTGGAGTTCGACCAGCACATCCAAGCCGATGGATCGGGCGTCGCGGTACAACCGCGCGAGTTCGTCGCCGGGTAAAATCTCGGCGATCAAGAGTACGGCATCGGCCCCCGCCGCGCGGGCTTCGAGCAGTTGGTAGCGATCGAGGATGAACTCCTTCCGCAGCACGGGAATCCGGACCGCGGCCCGGATGGCGCGGAGGTAATCGAGGTGGCCTTGGAAGTAGCATTCGTCGGTGAGGACGCTGAGTGCCGCGGCCCCGTGGCGCTCGTAAGTGAGCGAGATCGACACGGGGTCGAAGTCGGCTCGGATGATGCCCGCTGAAGGAGAGGCTTTCTTCACTTCGGCGATCACCGTCAACTCGCCGGGAACGCGCAGAGCAGCCGCGAAGCCGCGACACGGCGGCGCCCGTTCCAGAGCCGCTTCGAGTTCCGCCGCCGGCACGCGGATCTTCGCGGCGGCGATCTCGGTGTACTTCGTCGCGACGATACGGTCGAGGATGTTCGGCGGCATGGCGGGTCGGTCGCTGGCACAAGTGGATCGCCAACGTATCCTAGACGCTTCGGACACCCATTCAACAGCCGGGCGCCGCCGTGGATCCGAATCAACCGTTCGACTACCGCGGCTTCGGCATCGCCTTCGCGATCATTGCAGGTGTGGCCGTGATCGTCGGGCTCGCTGCCTGGATTTTCGCAGGGCCGTTCCGGGGCTGGCTCCGGCCATCGTGGGCATTTCCACGGGCATCTTGGAACGGCGGATTTATCTTTCTAGCATTCTGCGCGTTCTATGCCTTGGCGAGCGCGGCGGGGATTTTGATCGTTCGAGCGGGTTGGTACCCGACTGATGACAAACTCGAAACGAACACCCTGAGTGGCATCGCGGCCCGACTCATCGTCACGCCGTTGTTTTTGATCGGGGTCACCATCGTTCTCGCGCAGACGGTGGAACCGTTTCGGACACCCCGTCCCCGGCGCGTGGCTGGTTGGGTCGCCCTAGGAGCGGCGAGTTGGTTGTGGATCACGGCGGCGACCATCGCCGTCCACATCCTCACGCTCGCATTCAAACAGGCGTTCGGCGGTTCGGTCGATCAGCATCCCTTGACGAAACTGCGCCCGGATCAAGATCGTCTGGGCGGGTGCCTCTTCGCAATCAGCGTCTGCTTCGTGACCCCGTGGATGGAGGAGTACTTCTTCCGAGGGTTGTTGCTACCATGGGTCATGCGGGCTTGGTATCGCCCATGGTTGCTCGTCGGTTGGGCCATGGGGTTTGCGTTTCTCGCCGTGGGAGGCGTGTACGGCCAGCACTATTGGGCACTCGTCTTTCTAGCCATCGGCGCTGCGATCCTCGGCTTGGCCACGCGGCTGCCGCCGACCTACCCGAAGCGGACGATCCTCGGGATCGTCTCGACATCGCTGCTTTTCGGCGCCGTGCATTCGTCCGTTTGGCCCAGTCCGATTCCGCTCGTCGTGCTCGGCCTCGGTCTCGGCTACCTCACCGCTCGCACCGGTAGCATCGTCCCCGCGGTCGTCGTCCACGGACTCTTCAACGCGGTCTCGTTCGTCTATCTACTCCGCCTTCCGGCCTAACACGCGGCGGTAGACCGCAAGTGTTTCGTGCGCCGCCCGTTGCCAGTTGAACTGCCGGGCGTGGTCGATTCCGCCGGACGCCAACCTCACTAAAAAGTCGTCGTCCATCGCCGCGAGTTGCATCGCCTCACGCCAACCGACAACGTCGAGCGGATCGATCAATCGGCCGATCGGCCCCATGACTTCCTTCAAGGCCGCCGCGGTGGACGCCAGCACCGCCCCGCCGCAGGCGAGCATCTCGATGGGGGGCAAGCCGAAGCCTTCGTAGTGCGACGGGTAGAGCAGCACGCGGGCCGAAGCGTAGAGCGCCGGCAACCGAGCCGCGGAAACGTAGCCGAGGTGCCGGGCACCCGCGGCGCGGCCGGGGCCTTCAAACAACTCGCGGTCGGCATCCGCGCGCCAACCCCACGGGCCGGCCAAGATCAGCGGACAAGCTTCGCGGACGGCTTGCGGCAAGTCGATGAACGCCCGCAGAGCCGTGCCGAGATTCTTGCGCGGTTCGACCGTCCCGACGCAGAGGAAGAACTTCGCCGGCAATTCCAAGTCGCGCCGAACTACCTCGATTTGCTCCACCGTCTGAGGCACGAATTGCGAACCGATCCCGTTGTGAACCGTGGAAACCCGGTGGCTCGGGCAGTTGAGTTCGACGATCATCTCCCGCCGCACGGCCTCCGAGACCACGATGACGTGCTCGGCCCGATTCAACCCCTTCAGAAAATGCTCCTTGTGATAGCGCACGCGGTCGGCCGGATGCCAATCGGGGAACTTCAATACGGACAGATCGTGAACGGTAATCACCGTGGGCAACGCCGTCGGCAACGGGACGAAGTTCGGCTCGTGGTAGAGGTCGAACGGGTAGTGCCGGGAATAGGCCGCGAAGTGGGCCCGGATGCCGAGCTTCGCCACTGCCAAGCCGGTCGCGAGAATTCGCTTCCGGAAACTCGTGGACTTCGATGAGCCGGAATCGCGGCTCGGTTTCGAGGACGACCGCTTCGCCCAAGCGCCGAGCGTCCGCCCCGGGTAGAGCGTGAACTCCGATTCGGGCTCGGCCGCTTCCAGCGCAGCGTGCAAATCGGCGATGTGGTGCCCGACGCCCGTCTTGGCCTTCAGGGTCGAAAGCCCGTTGATGAGGACGCGCATCAGGCCGGCCTCGCGCCGAGGATGCCGGGGGCGCGCACGAGCACCGACGCCAGTGCCCGCCACACGGCGACCACCGCCGGCCGGCGGTACTTGGGTGCCGGATGCCGAAGCGCGAACATCAGCGTGGCCCGGAGCACTCGCGCCATCAGACCCGCCAACGAGTAAGCGACCAGAAACGGATCCCCGTGCCGCAGGGCCGTGAGCGTGCGGTTGCGTTCGACGTAGTACCAGAACAAGGGCGACCGGTCACCACCCGAAGCTCCGACGCAATGGCGGACCACCGCGCGCGGAGCCAGCACCGTCCGCCGGCCGACGAGTTGCC
>JANOSQ010000415.1:0-1825 GCA_031415915.1 Fimbriiglobus sp.
CGCTACACCGAGTTCCACTTTCTCTCGCGCGAACTGGCCGAAACCACCAACGACGTGCAGACGGTCTTCGGCGAATTCGGCCACCTTCTCGGCGAGGTCGAAGGGCAACTCACCCGGCAAGTGCGGCTCGCCAGCGAAGTCGAAGACAAATTGATGCGGTTGCGGATGGTGCCGCTGGCGACCATCGCCGCGAAGCTCGAACGGACCGTTCGCACCGCGGCCGTCACCGCGAAAAAGAAGGCCGAATTCGTCCTCGACGGCGAGCGAACCGGGCTCGACAAGACCGTGCTGGAAATGATGGCCGACCCGCTGCTGCACCTCATGCGGAATGCGGTCGATCACGGCCTGGAAGCGCCGGAAGTGCGGCTCGCCTTCGGAAAGCCGGCCCACGGCACGATCTCGCTGCGGGCGGGACACGAAGGGAACCACGTCGTCCTCACGCTCGCCGACGATGGTTGCGGGATCGACTACGAACGCGTTCGCGGCTCGGTCGTCCAACGCGGATTGGCGTCGCCCGAAGACGCCGATGTCCTCTCGACCGAAGAATTGGCCGAGTACCTGTTTCAACCCGGCTTTAGCACCCGCAGCGAAATCTCCAAACTCTCCGGTCGCGGCGTCGGTCTGGACGTGGTGAAGTCGAAGGTCGAATCGCTCAAAGGGAACCGTGACCGTCGCCTCGAAGCCGGGCGAAGGAACGAAGTTCACGATTCGCTTGCCGATGACGCTGGCCGTCGTCCGCACGCTCGTCGTGAAAGCTTCCGGGCAGACGTTCGCCATCCCGCTCGAAGCCGTCGAGCAGATCCTGCGGCCGGGCGACGGCGACGTCGATCGCGTCGGCCGCGACCCGGTGCTGCGATTCGCCGGGTCGGTCTGTCCGCTCGTTCCGCTCGCGCGCGTGCTCCAGTTGCGACAGACGGAAGAACTCGACGAGGGCCGCCTTCCGGTCGTCGTCCTGAACTCGGCCGGACGCCGCGTCGCGCTCCAAGTCGACAAGCTCCTCGGCGGCCGAGAAGTCGTGATCAAGGCGCTCGGGCGGCAACTGCGACACGTTCCCGCCGTGTCCGGGGCCACGCTTCTGGGCGATGGCAGTGTCGTGCTCATTCTCAATCCAACCGAGTTGACGCGAGTCTCGACGACCCCGCTCGCGGCACCGGTTCGACCGAGCAAGCCGAGCCGCGTTCGCGAGGGGCACTCGGCACTCATCGTCGATGATTCGCCCAGCGTCCGCCGCGTGATCACGGTCCTGCTCGGCGCCGCGGGGTGGCGAGTCACTTCCGCGAAAGACGGGCTCGAATCGCTCGAAATCCTCCAGCGCGGCGAACATCCGGATGTGGTCCTCACCGATGTCGAGATGCCGCGAATGGACGGCTTCGAGTTGCTCTCCTCCATTCGCGCCCAGGCCACGCCGACGCATTTGCCGGTCGCGGTCCTCACCTCGCGGGCGGCGGACAAACACCGCCGCAAGGCGCTCGACCTCGGTGCCTCGGCGTACGTCGTGAAGCCGTACCAAGACGAAAACTTGCTGGAAGTCCTGCGGCATCTGGTCCGGCCCGTGCGATCGGGGGCGTGACCCATGCCCAGCCCGATCCGCGTTCTCATCGTCGACGATTCGCCGTCCGTCTGCCGCGTGCTTTCGGCCATGCTGCTCGCGGCGACGGGCATTGAGGTCGTCGGCACCGCGGCCAGCGGCGAGGATGCGATCGAACGCGTACTGGCGCTCGCGCCCGACGTCGTCACACTCGATTTGGAAATGCCCGGCATCGGCGGGCTCGCGGCGCTCGAATCGATCATGGTTCAGCGTCCGACGCCGGTGATCCTCCTGAGC
>JANOSQ010000416.1:0-5029 GCA_031415915.1 Fimbriiglobus sp.
GAGGTCGGCGCCGCCGGCTTGGAGGGTGCGGGCCAGCCCGGCCGTCTCGGCGGTGACGTGCAGGCAGGCGCTCATGCGCAGCCCGGCGAGCGGTTTTTCTTTGAGGAAGCGGGCGCGGATGGCGCGCAGGACGGGCATGTCCTGGTCGGCCCAGTCGATGCGTTTCTTGCCGCCGTCGGCGAGGGCGGGATTGGCGACATCCGAAGCGATCTTACCCATGGGAACGGAACCTTTTCAGAAGCGGACCCGCGCACAACGGGCGGGCAACGGCAGGAGGGGCCGCACGCGCGACCCCTCCAGGAACGATTGAGCTAAGATAGGGGAACGGCGCGATGAGGCGAGAGTGGAAGGCCGATTGCACCCGCCCGCAGGTAAGCCCCCGAGACTGCGAGACTCACGGCCGTTCGATTCCACGAAGCGGCCGATGAGTTCGATGAGTGGAAGCGGCGTTTAGATTCCTGCCGGTGCGAAAACGCGAACCCCCACCTCAATCAACACGGTTCGTAGGCCCGGCCCAACTCTTCAACCCACTCGCGATCCTCGGTGGCCAACGCCACATCCGGCGGGAGCTGGCCGCGGTAGTCGATCTGCTTTTCGAGTTGGCTCTGCTCGTAGGCGCGGGCGAACACGACTTGCAAATCGATCACGGTGTCCCGGTCATCGGTCGCCAGCGGCAAGCGGATCTTCGGCAACCGCTTGCGCAGATTCGCCGGGAAGCACTCGTGCGTCGTCGAGTTGTTCGACCTGGAAACGATTGCGAGGTAGTGGTGCGTCGGCAACTTGGCCCGGTTGAACGCCAGCGGGGGCCGACCCTGCGTGACAAGGTCGAGTTCGAGGATGCTCGCCCGCTCCGCGTGTGCCAAGGAGCGCGTGGCCAGGTACGCATCGCGGCCCGCCGTCGTCGTGCGGTTGGCGATTCCGACGACATCGACGAGGGTCACGAGGCGACCGTCCGTCCGACTGCGGATTTCGATGTACTCTTCGTCGTGCTGGAACTTCTGCACGGAGGTGAACAGGATCAATTCGGATTCGTACTGCCGCGAGTGGACGCGCGCCCGGTAGCGATCCACGAGGCCCGGCAGCAGCAGTTGGTAGAGGGCCGCGACGAGGTGCTTGCGGAACACCGGGAAGCGGGCCGCGTCTTCGAGGTACGGATCCATTCCGGGGAGGGGACTGGGCACGGCGGCAGCCTCCGGCTGATGGGGTCGTGGGGAGAAGGGGGATTATACCGCGCCGGAAACGGGGCGGGGTCGATAAGATCAGGGCGTGGACCGCGCGCCCGAGGAACGCCGATGCCGATTGCCAAAGCGACCTGCCCCGAGTGCGGGGCCAAGCTCTCCAGCCCCGACGGTTTCGAGATCGGCGAGGAAGTCGAGTGCCCCAAGTGCGACACGGAATTCAAAGTCCGCGCGCCCAAACCCGCCGCCTCACCCGCGAAGCCGGTGAAGCCGAAAGTAGTGGACGACGACGAGGACGAACGGCCCAAGCCCAAAGCGAAGAAGCCGGTGAAGCGGAAGCCCGTGGACGACGAAGACGAAGACGATGATGACGACGAGGACGAGGACGAAAGGCCGAAGAAGAAAAAGAAGGGTTCCCGGCGCGGCGGCGGCGACGAGAAGAGTTACAAGAGTTCGCCGCTGCGGTTCATCATCCTCGGTGTGCTCGTACTCATCATGCTCGTGGGCGGCTTCTTCCTCGTCAAAAAAATCTTGGCCGACCGCGCGGCCGCGGGGCTTCAACCCGCGGGTGTCAGCTTGACCCGCACCGCCGCCCAGACGTCCGCGATCACCTTGGTCGCGGTCGCTTGAATCAGTCCCTTCGGCGCCAGCTTCAGCAATCCGCTGAAACCGGTGATCGCCCCCGACCAGCGCACCAACGTGCCGCCGTCGGCCGGTTCCAAAGTCATGCTCGCCTCCACGGTGCTGCCGCTGCCGATGGCTTTGGTCGTGAGCGTGTACTTCAGCGAGTCCGTGCCGCGCTCGGTCACTTTCGCCGTCGTGTCGATGACCCCGGATAGGAACGCCAGCTTCGGCCGCGACTTCCACTCGGCTTCGTCCGGCGTCGCCCGCACCACTTCGGTGTCCGGCAAACACCCCGCGAGGAACCCGGCATCCCCGAGCTTGGCGATCAACTCCGCCGGGGGCAGCGGGAAGGTTTCGGTGCCGTCGAATTGGATCATGGTGCCACCGGAGTGTGGGGTTGCGGGCATATTATAGCGAGGGAGCGATATCGTTTTTCGGAGCCGGAAGCGTGAGCGACGTAATGAACCGCACCGTCGCTCACGCTTCCGGCTCTGACGATCCCCCCGGAAAGGATCTCCCCCATGATTCCGCAGCGCGTCCAGCTCGCCGGCTTCCTCTCGTACAAGGAGGCGCAGGAGATCGCCTTCGCAGGCTCGCCGATTTGGATGCTCACCGGCGCCAACGGCTCGGGCAAGTCGGCGATCTTCGACGCGGTCACCTACGCACTGTACGGTCAGCACCGCGGCGGTAGCCAGAACGCCGACGAACTCATCAACAAAGAGTCGACGGCCCTCGCCGTCGAATTCGATTTCGTCCTCGACAATCAACTGTTCCGCATCAAGCGCACGCTGAAGCGGAACAAAAAGGGGACCACGGCCGGGACGCAGCAAGTCTTCACGCTGCTGAGCGACGACTGGGAAGCGGTGCCCGACACCAACAAAAAGGTCGACTTCGACAAGTGGATCGCCGCGAAGATCGGCCTGAGCTACGAGATTTTCACGTCAAGTGTGCTGTTGCTACAGGGGAAGGCGGAGAAGCTGCTCGACGCCAAGCCGACGGGCCGGGCCGAGGTGCTCGCGGGCATCGTCGATCTCGAGCGCTACCAACGGCTGCACGAAGCGGCCAACGCCGAGAAGCTCGAATGGAAATCGACGCGCGATTCACTCACGGCCCAGTTGGGCGGCGTGCCCCCCGAGGCGGAGGGAGATTACGCCACTGCCCTGATCCGCATCGACGAGCGCGAGCAGGCTCGAATTGCCGCACAAGAAGCGGTGCGGCTCGGGCAGGAGCGCGTGGAGGCGTCGAAGCGCTGGGCTGAGGCGGAGCAGCGCGGCGCGGCGGCGAAGGATCGTTTGCGGAAGAGCGAATCGCTACTCGGCGAAGCCGCGACGATCCAGTTGACCCACCAGCGGCAGATCGAATTGAAGCAGGTGCTGCCGGCGGTGGAGATCGTGGTGACGACGCGGGCCAAGTCGGTCGAAGCGACCAAGAAGATCGCCAAGTTCAGCGCGGAGAAAGAGGAAACGCTGCTGCGCAAGGGGAAGGCCGAGCAATTGCTGGAGCGCCAGAAGCGCCAGCGGACGCTCGACAAGAAGAAGCTCGACGATAGCGAAGCCACCTTCGCCAAGCTCAACGCGCAGATCCGGACGCTGACCGGCCACCTGCAAACCGTCCGCCAAGTCGAAGCCGAAGAGAGCAAGTTGAAGCAATACGCCGACGAACTCGGCCAGTTGCCCAAGGAGCCGGATGCCGAGTTGCAGGCGGCGCGGGCCGAGGTCGAACGGCTGAATATGCTCGACCGTGTGCTGCCCATCCTCGAGCGCGTCCAAACGGAGCGCCACGAACTCGCGCAAGCCAAGATCGCGGAAACGGAAACCAAGAAACTGCTGGAGGAACTGAAGACGAGCGGGAAACTCGCGAGCGCCGAGGCGGCCAAGGCGAAGGCGGAAGTCGAATCCGCGCGGACGCAGCGCGGTCAGGCGGAGGGGGTTCTTGCCGTTGCCAACGCGGAGGTCGAACGCGCCGCGGCGGCCGTGGCCGAGTTCCAAAAGTTCAAAGGGTCCAAGAAGTGTTCCGCCTGCGGTCAGCCGCTCACGATGGCGCACTTCTCCGAGGAACTCCGGCTGCGCACCGATGCCGCGACCACCGCCGCGGCGACGCAGAAACAAGCGGTCGCCGACGCGAAACAAATCGTGAAAGCCGAAGCCCTCGCCGCCACCGCCGACGCGAAACAAACCGAGAAGCTGACGAAGTTGCGCGAGGAGTACAAGGCACAAGAAGCCGCGGCCGCCCAAGCCCACCGCGACATCGACCGGCTGACGAAATCCCTCGACCTCCGCTACGCCGAGATGCCCGACCCATACCAGCGCCGCATCGCCGCGAAAGCCCCCACCGATTGGGCGACAACGACCTTCCCCGAGCGGGACGAACTCATCGGCCTGCGCCGCGAAGTCGCCGGCGGGCTGGATGCCGCTCGTCGGAAGGGCACTGCGGCCGAGGAATCCCTCAAGAAAATCAGCGACCTGCGCACACGGCTCGACGCCGCGACGCAATCCCGCGACCGGCTGAAGGCGAACCTCCCGGATGCGGACGCCGTCGCGATGCGCCGCGACTACGCCAGTGCCCAGAGCCAGGAGACGGTGCTCACGAGCCAGATCAAAGGGGGCAAGGCCGCACTCGAAACCCTCGACCGCGAGATCGACAAGACCGGCGCCGACGCGGCGGACGAAGCCCAGCACCTCACCGAACTCACGGGCAAACTCAACGCCGAGAAACTCACCCTACAGCACAGCGCCGACACCATCGACAAATGGCTGAAGCAATTGCCTACGGCTTGGCAAGACCGCACCAAGGACGCCGGGCTCCAGCACTATTCCGAGTGGAAGTCCGAGTTCGACGAACTGATCGAGAAGAAGACCGAGCAGCGCTTCCGAGAACTCGAACAATCGCGCCTCGGTCTCGAATCCCAACGGGCCGAAGTCGAGCGCCTCGCCGCGGATTCGGAAGCCTTCCCGCCCGAGGTTCGACTGCCCGCAACGGAACTCCAAACCGTCGTCGCGGTCGCCCAGAAGAAATTTGCCGACAGCGATACCGCGCTGCAAGCCGCGCTCAAGGAGAAGCTCAAACTCGATGGCTACCGCGAATCGCGCGCGGCGCTCAACGACCAATTCAAAGACGCGGACGGCCGGTTCCACCGCTACAAGATCCTCGCCGAGTTGCTCGGCCGCGATCGCCTCCAGCGCCACTTGGTCCGCCAGGCCGAGCGGCAAATCGTCGATTTCGGCAAC
>JANOSQ010000417.1:0-1616 GCA_031415915.1 Fimbriiglobus sp.
CGTACATCTTGATTTCTTCGAGGATGACGTTCTTCTCGGTGTCGAAGTCGTCGTCGCGCAGGCTCGGTCTCAGGATGTCCGCTAGGATGTCGACGGCGCTCGGCAGGTACTCCGGCAGCACGGAGGCGTAGTACGCGGTGACCTCCTCGCTGGTGTACGCGTTGTACGACGCGCCGATGCGGTCGAAATCGCGGTTCACATCGAGCGCCGTGCGGCGCGGGGTGCCCTTGAACATCATGTGTTCGAGGAAGTGCGAGACGCCCGATTCCGGCGCGGTTTCATCGCGGCTGCCGGTCATCACGTAGAAACCCACGGACACGGAACGCGACGAGGGGATCGTCTCGCCGAGGAGTTGCAGGCCGTTGGGCAAGCGGTGGGTATGGAATGGCATAGGCGTTCGGAGGGTGGTGGAGGAAAGAATGCGAAGCTCAGCCGGCCGGGACGATCAGCGGGGTCGGGCCGAGGGTGACGACGGTGAAGTCCTTCGCGGGGAAGCGTTCGAGGTAGCCGAGGATGCCCGCGGGGGTCAAGGCGTCGATGGCCGATTGCACCTCGTCGATCCGGCGGACGCGCTTCAAGTAGAACCAATCGGTCGCCATGGAGCTGGCGCGCGAGGAGGTCGATTCCTGCTGCATGATGAGCGAGGTCTTCAACCCGGCCCGCACACGGTCGACTTCTTCGGGTTCGATGCCGTCCTTCAACCGCACGAGTTCGCCGATCATCACGTCGAGGGTTTGCTGGGCGCGGTCGGCCCCCGTGCCCGCGTAGCAGACCACCGCGGCGCGATCTTTGACCGTGTCGTAACTGGCGCTGACGGAATAGCAGAGGCCCCGCTTCTCGCGGACTTCGGTGAAAAGCCGGGCGCTCATCCCGCCGGAGAGAACGCTGATGGCCCCGCGGGCCGGGTAGAAATCGTCGGTGCCGAAGGTCGCGCTCGGGAACGCCAGCGCGATCTGCGTCTGCTGGGTGTCCTTCGGAATGTGACTCGACGACGGCGCGTGGACTCCCGGAACGACGGGCGGTCGGGCGACGCCTTCCCAATCGCCGAACGCTTCGCCGATCAGCGCTTTCAATTCTTCCCAATCGCAATTGCCGGCCACCGACAAGATCGACCCGGACGGACGGAATCGCTCGGCGTAGAAGTCGCGCACGTCCTTCGGGGTGATCGCTTCGATACCCGCTTGGGTGCCGTACTGGTTGCGGTTGTACGGCGGCGGATAGTAGCGGTTCTTGAGTTCCAGCAAGCAAATCTCGGACGGGGAATCGTCCAAGCCTTGGAGGTCTTGAAGGGACAATTCCTGGGCGGGTTCGAGTTCGTCGTCGGGGAGCCAAGGCCGGCGGATGATGTCGGCATACAGCGCGAGCGCGGCCGGGAGGTTCCGCGCCAAGGTTCCCGCGGAGAGCGTGACGTTGAAGGCCCCGCACGATTCGCCGCGATCCACGCCGAGGTTATCGAGCGCGAGGGAGAGCGTCTTGCTGTCGCGGTCGCCGGCGCCGCGCGTGAGCAATTCCGCCAAGATGCCCGACAGGCCGAGCCGAGTCGCCGGTTCGTAGGTGAACCCGGCGGGGGCCATGAAGTAGAGCGTGGCCGAGCGGACGTGATCCATGCGCTCGAA
>JANOSQ010000418.1:0-7928 GCA_031415915.1 Fimbriiglobus sp.
ATCGAAGCCGGCCGGCACCCGGTGCTCGAACAAATCCTCCCGGCCGGGATGTTCGTCCCCAATGACATCGACTTGTCACCCGAGGGCGGGATGTTCTGGCTCATCACCGGCCCGAACATGGCGGGAAAATCGACGTTCATCCGTCAAGCGGCGCTGCTGACGCTGCTCGCGCACATCGGCAGTTTCGTCCCGGCGACCGCCGCGACCATCGGCGTGACCGACCGCATCTTCACCCGCGTCGGGGCATCCGATGAACTCGGCCGCGGGCAATCGACGTTCATGGTCGAAATGACCGAAGCGGCGAACATCCTCAACAACGCCACGAACCGCAGCCTCGTGATCCTCGACGAGATCGGCCGGGGCACGAGCACCTACGACGGCGTCTCGCTGGCGTGGGCCATCACCGAGTACCTCCACGACGTGGTCGGCGCGCGGTCTTTGTTCGCCACGCATTACCACGAGTTGGCGAAGTTGGATTCCACGCTGCCGCGATTGCGGAACTACAACGTGCGCGTCGAGGAATTGGAGAACGACGTGATCTTCCTGCACCGCATCGAGCCGGGCAACGCCCACAAAAGCTACGGCATCCACGTCGCCCGGTTGGCCGGGGTTCCGGAGCCGGTGTTGCAGCGGGCGAACGCGGTACTGGCGACTCTGGAGACCCCGGCGAAGGTTCCCGCGCGGGCGCCGGCGAAACCGAAAACGAAGCGGCCCGTCGAACCGCCCGAGTTGCCGAAGTTGAAAGTGCGCGTGATCGAAGCGAGTCTGTTCGGCGAAGAATGATTTCGCCGGAAACATCCCCCTTCTCAATTGCTGAATCGGAAGTGGAGCACGTCGCCATCTCGCACGGCGTACTCTTTGCCTTCGAGCCGAAACTTCCCGGCTTTCTTGGCTCCTTGTTCACCCTGCCCCGCGACGTAATCTTCGTAACCGATCGTCTCGGCGCGGATGAAGCCCTGTTCGAAATCGCTGTGGATCACCCCGGCCGCGGCGGGGGCGAGCGTCCCGTTCGTGATCGTCCACGCCCGGCATTCCTTCGGCCCGACGGTGAAGTAGGTGACGAGTTCGAGCAGTTCGTAACCCGCCTTCACGATGCGCGATAACCCGGTGGCTTCGAGTCCGAGGGAGCCGAGGAAGTCTTTCTTTTCCTCGTCGCTGCCGAGCATCGAGATTTCTTGTTCGATGCGGGCGGAGACGACCACGCAAGTCGCCCCGCGCTTCGCGGCCATCTCGGCGATGCGCTTCGAGTAGTCGTTGCCCGATGCCGCGCTGCCCTCTTCGACGTTGCAAACGAACATGACCGGCTTCGCCGTGAGCAACTGCAATCCGTCGAGGATCTTTTTTTCGTGGGCATCGCGGATTTCGACGCCGCGCACCGGCTTGCCGTCGGAGAGGCGTTTGAGGCAGCGCTCCAACATCACCGCTTGTTCCGCGGCTTCGTGATCGCCCATCTTCCCCTTCTTCGAGAGCGAGTTGAACCGCTTCTCCGAGCTTTCCAAGTCGGCGATCAGCAATTCGGTCTCGACGATTTCCGAGTCGCGGAGCGGGTCGATGTTTTTTTCGACGTGGATGATGTCGTCGTCGTCGAAGCAGCGCACCATGTACAGAATCGCGTCGACTTCGCGGATGTGCGAAAGGAACTTGTTGCCGAGGCCTTCGCCCTTGCTAGCCCCTTTGACCAAGCCCGCGATGTCCACGAATTCGAGTTGCGTGGGGATGATGACGGCCGAGTGGGCGATGTCGGCGAGGATCTTCAGGCGCTCATCGGGCACGCCGACGCGGCCGACGTTCGGCTCGATCGTGCAGAACGGGTAGTTCGCGGCTTGGGCCTGCATCGTGGAGAGCAGCGCGTTGAACAAGGTCGATTTGCCGACGTTCGGCAGCCCCACGATTCCGCATTTGAAACCCATCGGACGTTCCTTGGCCAAGCCGGCGAGAGAGACTTGCAGTTAAGTTACGGAAGCGGTTGCCGGGGACAAACGGGCACTCTTTTCTTTACCCCGGGGGCTGAAGTCTGCGGCTTCGCCGACCTTACCCCCGGCCCCTCTCCGAAAAAGGGAGTGGGGGAGTAAACCCGTAAGCTATCTCGCAACCCCTCCCCGCGAGAGCCCGCTGTGAAAGCCATCGTCTTCGACCGGTTCGGCCCCCCCGCAGATGTCCTGCAAGTCCGCGATGTCCCCGAGCCGAAGCCCGGCCCCGGCGAGGTGAAGGTGCGGATGATCGCCAGCCCGATCAATCCGTCCGATTTGCTCTACATCGCCGGGCAGTATGGCCTGAAGCCGCCGGCGTTCCCCGCGACGCCCGGTTTCGAGGGCGTCGGCACCGTCGTCGAAAGCGGCGGCGGGCTGATCGGCTGGCTGCGCAAGGGCAAACGGGTCGCCGTGCTGAACGACCGCAATGGCAACTGGGGCGAGTTCACCGTCGCCTCCGCCAAGCAGGTCATCCCGATCCCGGATGGAATCTCCGACGAGCAAGCCGCGAGTTTCTTCGTCAACCCGGCCACGGCCGTCATCCTCACCCGCCGCATCTTCACCATCGCTCCCGGCGAGTGGTTGCTGCAATCGGCCGCGGGGAGTGCGCTGGGAAAAATGATCATCGCCCTCGCGAAGCTCGATGGCGTCCGCACGATCAACGTCGTCCGGCGCCCCGAGCAAATCGGCGAGTTGAAGAAGCTCGGGGCCGACGAAGTCATCTTGGAGAAAGACGGGATCGAAGGGCAAGTCCGGAAGATCACCGGCGGCGCGGGGGTGAAGTTCGCGCTCGATCCGGTCGGCGGTTCCACGGGAACCCAAGTCATCCGCTCGCTCGCCGAGGGTGGGATCTGCCGGCTCTACGGCCTGCTATCCGGCGAACCGGTGGAAGTCGATCCGCGCTCACTCATCACGGGCAGCAAAACGGTTCAGGGCTTCTGGCTCGCCGACTTCATGAAAACCCTCAGACTCGTCGGCAAGCTCGGGTTGATCCACGAGATCCGGACACTGATGAACGGCGGCGTGCTGAAAACGGAGGCGGGCATCGCGTTCCCGCTCGACCGCGTGTCCGATGCGGTCCGCGAGGCGGTGGCGCCGGGCAAGTCCGGCAAGGTGCTGCTGCGGATCGGGTCGTAAACGGCGGTTGGCTGTTTCCCGACGGGCCGCGTTCTATAAATCGACTACCCGACGCTTCGACTGCATCCCGCCGCGTATCCCGCCCCCGAGACCGTCATGAGCGACTTGGTGAAGTTCCGCCCCGGTTTGGAAAACATCGAAGCCGCGAAATCGGCCATCAGCGAGATCGACGGCAAACGCGCGACCTTGGAATACCGGGGCGTCGGGGTCGAAACGCTGGCGAAGGAGAGCTGCTTCGAAGAAACGGCTTGGCTGCTGATGAAGGGGGAACTGCCGAGCCAACGCGAGTTGGCCGAGTTCGACCACGAACTGCGCCAAGCCCGCGCGATCCACTACCGTCTGAAGGATTTGATCAAGTGCTTGCCGGCGTCGGGCCACCCGATGGACGCCCTCCAATGCACGGTCGCCGCGCTCGGGGCATTCTACCCGAGCCGCACGGTCAACGACCCCGCCAAGAACTGGGACGCCTGCATCCGTCTCACGGCCGCGCTGCCGACGCTGGTGGCGGCGTTCGCCCGCACCCGCCGGGGGGAAGAGATACTCGATCCGCGCGACGACCTCGATCACGCGGCCAACTTTTACTACATGACCTTCGGCCGGGAGCCGACCCCCGCGATCCGCAAAGTGCTCGACGCCTGCCTGATTTTGCACGCCGAGCACAACATGAACGCGAGCACGTTCACCGCCCGCGTGGTCGGCTCCTCGCTCGCCAATCCCTACGCGTCGATTTCTTCGGCCATCGGGTCGCTTTCCGGCCCGCTCCACGGTGGGGCCAACGAAGAAGTGCTGATCCAGCTCGAACAAATCGGCTCGCCCGAGAACGTGAAGCCGTGGCTCGACGCCAAACTCGCCAAGGATCCGAAGCACAAAGTCATGGGCTTCGGGCACCGGATTTACAAAGTGAAGGACCCGCGGGCCACAGTGCTGCAGGAACTCGCGGAACACGTCTTCGCCGAAACGAGCCGGCCCAAGAACTACGAAATCGCGCTGGAACTCGAACGGGTCTGCGCCGGGGTCTACGGGCCGAAGGGCGTCTTCCCGAACGTCGATTTCTACTCCGGCACGGTCTACCAAGCCCTCGGCATCCCGACGGATGTGTTCACGCCGATCTTCGCCATCGGCCGCGTTGCCGGCTGGCTCGCCCACTGGTTGGAGCAACTCAACGGCAACCGCATCTACCGTCCGGAGCAGGAATACACGGGCAAGTTGAACGCGGCGTACGTCCCACTGGAAAAGCGGCCGTGAGGTCGATTGGCTTGTCTTGCACCCGTCTCGCCCTTGACATGGATGCACCGTGGACGAACAGTATTACATCCTCGGAGGCGTGCGCAGAGCCGTAGCCAGACTGACGGGCGGCTTCGCCGATATCGCCGCGATCATCGAAGTGGATGGTCGGCCCGACGTGGCCGCGCGGTTGAAACTCGACCAATTGCATTCGCCCAAACACGAGATCGAACGCGACCACCGCTACATCAAGTGGACGGAGTATCCGACATGCGTATTGAAACGCGACCCGCCGGCGATCTCGGTGGCATTGCTGAATTCGCCGGGTCAGACGGAATCGATTCCCCTAGCTTCTGTCCGCCTGATTTGAGAAAGGTCGCGCCGCCGCCCGATCCTCGGATCGCGCGATCGTTGCTATTCATTCTGCAACGGGCCTTCGTCGATTGCCGGAATTTGGCATACGCCAAGAATCACACTCAAATCGCGGAGCTCGCCGATGCGATGGAGTTCCTTCCGCAGTTCTTGGATCACTGGGTCGAAGGGGATTTGGAAACGATTCTTTCCGTACTCCGCGGTTACGAAGCCCGGTTCCCTTGCCGGGGATATTCCAGGTATCTGACCGGTGTAGCCCCGCCCGAATGGCTCGTCTAATCCCGCGACTTCTCCAATTGATACCCGTCAGGTTCCGTCCCCATGCTCGATGCCGGCTTCATCCGCGACAACCTCCCCGCCGTGAAGGCCAACTGCGCCAATCGGAACGCGACGCCCGACCTCGACCGCATCGTCGCGCTCGACGACGACCGCAAACGATTGCAGCGCGTCGCCGACGAAACGAAGGCGAAGCAGAACGAGATCAGCAAGAAGTTCCCGATGGCGAAAACGCCGGAGGATAAGGCCGCGCTCAAAGCGGAAAGCGGCAAACTCAAGGAGCAAGTCGCGGCGACCGACGCCCAGTTGAAGCAGGTGCAACTCGATTTGCACGCCGCGCTGATGACGGTCCCGAACATGAGCCACCCGGCCGCGCCGGTCGGCAGCGATCCGTCGTCGAACAAAGTCGTCGCCGAGTTCGGCACCAAACCGAGCTTCGATTTCAAACCGAAGGACCACTACGATCTGATCCATGAACTCGACCTCGCCGACCTCGAAGCGGGAGCGCGCGTCGCCGGGCAGCGCTTTTACTTCCTCAAAAACGAAGGCGTGCTGCTGGAACTCGCGCTCGTGCAATATGCGATGCAAACGCTCATCCGCCACGGCTTCACGCCGATCATCACCCCCGACTTGGCCCGCGTCGAAGTCCTCGAAGGGATCGGCTTCATGCCGCGGGACAACGCCGAGACCCGGCAGGTCTACACCATCGCCGATACGGACTTGTGCCTGATCGCCACCGCGGAAATCACTTTGGGCGGGATGCACCGCGATCAAGTGTTCGACGAAGCCGATCTCCCGAAGAAGTACGTCGGCCTGTCGCACTGTTTCCGCACGGAAGCCGGGGCCGCGGGGCGCGACACGCGCGGCCTCTATCGCGTGCATCAATTCACCAAGGTCGAGATGTTCGCCTTTTGCACCCCGGAGCAGGGCGAGGCGATCCACGAAGAAATCCGGGCCATCGAAGAAGAAATCTTCAACGGCTTGGGCATCCCGTTCCACGTCATCGACACCTGCACCGGCGACCTCGGCGGCCCGGCCTACCGCAAATACGACCTCGAAGCCTGGATGCCCGGCCGCGGCACCGGCGGCGACTACGGCGAGATCACCAGCACCTCCAACTGCACCGATTTCCAAGCCCGCCGGCTCGGCATTCGCTACCGGCCCAAGGAAAAGAAGGGGGGCGGCCTGCCGTTCGTGCACACGCTCAACGGCACCGCCGTGGCCTGCACCCGGGCGATGATCGCGATCCTCGAGAATTACCAGCAGGCCGACGGCACGGTGAAAGTGCCGGAGGTGCTGAAGCCGTGGATCGGCAAAGATGTGATCCGCGCGAAGAAGGGGTGATTCCCGCAACCGTGGTTGTTCCGACGGCGATCACAAGCTAGAATTAGCCATCCGCCCGACGCCACGTTTCCGAGTTCTTTTTTCGATGCCTAAGAAAGCCATTCTGTTCGCACTCGGCTTCGCGGTGATCGCCGCGCTGGGCGGCTCGCTCTTCGGCGCGATGTACATCGCGAAAAGGCTCGTTTCCAAACCCTCGACGATGTCCCCTGTTGGCACGCAGGTTCCCGAAGTCGAAACCGCCCCGACGACGCCCACCGAACCGAACACGTTCATCAATGCCGAAGTGAAGCCGACCGGCTTCGACGACAAACTCAAACCGTTCATGGCGAAGTTCTGCATCGAGTGCCACAACTCCACCGAAGTGGCCGGGGGGGTCGATCTCTCCGCATATACGAGCGAAGCCCACGCCCGCAAGGACCGCAAAGCGTGGGAAATGGTCGCCGAGCGTCTTGCCGCGGGGGATATGCCGCCGAAGAAGCACAAGGCCCAACCGACCAAAACCGACCGCGAGGCGGCTCTCGGATACATCGAGAACACCCTGATCAAGATCGACTGCACCGCCCCCAAGGACGCGGGCCGCGTGACGCTGCGGCGGTTGAACCGGGCCGAGTACAACAACACGATCCGCGACCTCTGCGGCGTCGATTTCAAACCGGCCGAGGGATTCCCGTCCGACGATGTCGGCTACGGCTTCGACAACATCGGCGACGTGCTCTCTCTCCAACCGGTGCTCATCGAGAAGTACCTGACCGCGGCCGATGAAATTTTGCAGAAGGCGATCCCACCGGTCGAGCCGATCAAGTCGTCGAAGCAGCGTTTCGGCCAGCAAAACCTCATCGCGTTCCCGCGCGGCGTGAAGAGGGACAACAAGATCGTCTTCACCGTCGAAGGGGCCGCGGCGCTCGAGAAGTTCAACTTCCCCGCCGACGGCGAGTACATCGTCCGCGTCAAGGCGTGGGGCAACAAGGTCGGCGGCGACGCTGCCAAACTCGCGATCCGCATCGACGGGAAAGACGTCAAGGAATTCGGCGTCGAAGCCCCGGCCGACAAGCCGCTGACCTTCGAGCACAAATCGAGGTTCGCCGCCGGGGAACGCCGCGTCGCGGCCGCGTTCAGCAACCCCTTCGAAGACAAGAAAGCCACCGACGACGCCCTGAAGTTCCGCAAGCTCGGCGTCGATAGCATCGAAATCGAAGGCCCCATTGGCGGAGCCACGGCACCGCTGTCCGAGGGTGCCAAGCTCATCTTGATCGAACTTCCCAAGAATGCCGATGACACTGCCACGGCCGAGAAAATCATCGGCAACTTCGCACGCCGGGCCTACCGCCGGCCGGTGAAGCCGGACGAACTCGCCCGCTTGATGAAGCTCTTCGCGCTGGCCCAAAGCAAGCAAGAATCGTTCGACAAAGCCCTGCAATTGCCGTTGAAGGCGGTGCTGGTCAGCCCGCATTTCCTCTTCCGCATCGAGGACGACCCCAAAGCCCCGGCGACGAGCCGGTCGCTCAACGATTTCGAATTCGCCAGCCGGCTCAGCTACTTCCTGTGGAGTTCGATGCCCGACGAGGCGCTGTTCCAACTCGCCGCCAAGGGGGAGATCCGCAAGCC
>JANOSQ010000419.1:0-4311 GCA_031415915.1 Fimbriiglobus sp.
ACGGCCCCGCCGTAAGCTTCGTTGGCTTCGGGCACTTCGTAGCGGCGGATCGCGCGCGTCGCCACGATCAGACGCGTCAACTCCACGACGCCGTTCAGATCTTGCGCGGGGATCGGAATCCTGAACCGGGGTTCCTGCGACGGGAACGATTTCCGGTAAAGGGTACGACCGCATTCGACGTGAACTATGTAGCACGCCGACCCCTTCTCAATCCATTTCTTGAGGGTCGGACTGCCGCAATTGATCGAGACTTCGAGAACGCAATCCGGCGGTCGGAGTTCGCTTTCGATAGTCGCTTGGAACCCGACACTCGGGACGTCGTCGCCGTTGCCGACCACCGGGTGCGGGTACGACCGACTACTCAGCCTCATCGTTGCCTCCCTCGTGTGCGTGAATGCGCAGTGCTAATCGCTGTGGCTCCGCCAAAGTCACCTGCAATCGCAGTTGTTTTTTAGGCGGGAGAAGCGTCAGTGGACCGATTCGGGATGCTTGCGACAATGGGAGTTCCTTACCGTTGATCGATTTCGCCGACGCCAAGCGCACAGGGGAAGCTTCCGCATCGTCGCCCGGAGGAGATCCGCTGGGCTTCATGTCGGACCAACGAATCTCGTCAGGAAGCGAGGGCGAAAGATTTGCCAGCGCTTGGAAACGGATGTGTAGATCGTTTGTTGGACGCTGAGCTGTCGCATTGTCAACGAAATTGAAGCAATAGGGTCGAAGTGAAGTGTGACACGTGGGATATTGATCAAGTTGCTGACAACTGCAAGGCAATACGCGTCCTTGTACTCGATCGCTTTAGCATGCTCTTTTTCGGTGAATCGGATGGAGCCTTCGGCCGATTTGACACCTTTAACTTCGACGAGAAAGTATGCGTCTGCGAGACTGACTTGGAAGTCGTACCCGTCGCCGAAGAGTCTCGCATCTTCGAGGATTCCACCGGCGAATTGTGCGTAGGCTTGATGATTGTTGATGAAAATCAATTCGGCTTCGCGCCCGGTCTCTTGCATTTGGCGATATTTTGTAGCCAAGATCGGCGCCAATGGCGTTTTCCGCTCATTTATCAAAGGGAAGTATTCGTGCAAATAGCCCAATACCATCTTGGCATATCCGGCGGCATCCAAGCCTCCGAAAAGTGAATCTAACAATATCTTTCGATGCAAGTACCGATCGCCGTTCTGCCACCAGCCCACCCGTCCGCCGCGCACCAATGGATTGAACAGATCTTGGCGATTCTTCAATGTTCCAACCGTCTTGGCCAAGCGCCGTTTGATGAGATGTTGGAACAATGCCGACTTCGTTTTAAAGCCAAGTTCTTGGATGAGTTCCTTCTCAAATTTGGCCAGCCCATACCCGACCAAGTTCAACACTTCGTAGTTGCGGTGCTTGACTCCTGTGGGTTTATTCATCGCTTCTCACCTTTGGATCAACTTCCCCAACACAATGCCCGCCGTGCAAGAGGAATCTTCGGCTTGTCCTTCCCGAACTCGGCGAGGAGCCGGATGATGTGATGATGTGCAGGAACGCCAAGCCGCGCTCGTCGGCGAATCCCTTCTTCAGGCCGGCGTTCGAGAACGGCTGGCACGGGAAGCCGGCGGTCAGCACGTCCACCGGTTCGAGTCGGTCGCCCGTCACGGTGATGTCTTTGACGTCCTTCAAGAGGTGGCGGACAGTCGGGAAGTTGGCGAGGAACGTGGTGCTGGCGAAGCGATCCCGTTCGTTGGCCCAGAGCGTTTTCGCGCCGACCGCATCGAACGCCTTGCAGAACCCGCCGATGGCCGCGAACAGACAGCCGACCGTGACCGGGGTATTGGGTTTGGGCATCGTCATCCGACTCGAAGGCGATTCCGGCGACCGTCCGGGCATTATGCCGGAATCGCGATGGAGGGAAAGCGAAAACTTGCAAGTTCCCGGAGGCTTTGAAAGAAATGGGGGTGAAATTTCAAACCCTCGGTTCCCGCGCCCAAGCCACCGTCTTCGCCAAGCCGCTTTCGAAATCCTCGGCCGGTTTGTAGCCCAGATCCGCTTGCGTGCGGGAGATGTCGGCCAAGGAATACTTCACGTCGCCGATGCGGGCTGGGGTGAAGGTCGGTGCCAGTTTCGTGCCCATGACCCGATTCAGCGCGTTCACCAAATCGAGGACCGTCGTGCTGGAACCGGTGCCGACGTTGTAGACGTTCCCCGAGATGCCCGGCGCCGTCGCAG
The DNA here is from genome assembly GCA_031415915.1 of Fimbriiglobus sp. GTDB lineage: Bacteria > Planctomycetota > Planctomycetia > Gemmatales > Gemmataceae > JALHQU01. The sequence goes on from JANOSQ010000419.1 coordinate 2,203, forward strand.
CTTTCATCAGGCACTGCACCGCGTTGGCGACGTAGGTGAAGTCGCGCGATTGCAAGCCGTCGCCTTGCACGGTCGGCGCCACCCCGCGGGCCAGCGCCGCGATGAACAGGGCGATGACCCCGGAGTAGGGTGAGTCGGCACGCTGCCGGGGGCCGAAGATGTTGAAGAAGCGGAGTCGCACGGTTTCGAGGCCGTAGGTCGCGGCGAAGGCCTGCATGTAGAACTCGCCGGCGAGCTTGGCCGCGGCGTACGGCGACTTGGCCATGGGGAGCAGTGTGACGCTCTGGGCGTCGGCGCTCGACTCGCCGCCGTAGGCGCTGGAACTCGCCGCGTAGACGACGCGTTTCACCCCGGCCTTGCGCGCGGCGTCGAGCACGTGCAGCGTCCCGGTGGCGCAGGCCGCGTGCGAGACCAGCGGCGCTTCGACGCTCCGCGCCACCGACGCCAAGGCCCCCAAATGGAAGACGACCTCGATCCCTCGCGCCGCTTGTTCGACGGCGGCGGGGTCGGTCAGTGTCCCGCGAATCAATTGGACTTTGGAACCGTGGTGGGCGAGGTTGCTCGCCAAGCCGGTGCTGAGGTCGTCGAAGACGCGCACCGAATGCCCGGCGGCGAGGAGACCTTCCACGAGGTGCGAGCCGATGAACCCGGCCCCGCCCGTCACCAAACACGATTGCGCCACATCCGCCTCCTGCGAGTGAATCCGTCGCGGGGAGTTTTAGCGGATCGTCGGGAGACGGACAGGCCGAGGCTCATTCCGCAGCTTCCACTCCGTCCGTTCGCCCCGGCAGTTCCACCGAGGGGAGATCGGGTAACCCGAGCGTCACCCGCATGGCCCGCACGCGGTTCATCAGGTGAATCCGCGTCGCCAAATGGTCGGCGAGCAACTCGGGCGGCACGACCTCCGCCTCCGACAATGCGACCCGGATCCGCCGGCGGAAGTCCATCCGTTTGTTCTTCGCCGGCGGGCCGTTGTAATACGAGCACCACGCCCCCCAACCGCCTTCGACCCAGCAGGCGACCACCGGCGTCTCGGGGCGTTCCTTCAAAATCTGCCAGACGCCCTGCCCGAAGCGGCGCATCGGCACCTCTTCTTTCCTCCGCAAGTAGCCCTCGGGGAAGATCATCACGCACTCGCCTCGGTCGAGCGCGGCCACGGCGAGCTTCAACTCCGGCGCCTCCCGGCGCATGGGCGACTCGGGCACGACGATCACGCGGAAGATGTATTTCAGCAGCGGCTTGATGAACCAGACCGAATAGAACTTGGCCGTCATCATCGGCGTCCCCGGCCGCGGCAGCACTTTCGACACGAAGAGCGGATCGAACCAACAAGCGTGGTTGGCGATCACCAGTACCGGGCCGATCGCCGGCACCCGGTGCGCCGGCCCGCCGCGGACCGCGGAGCAGACGCCCAAAGTGACTTCGAAGAAGATTTCCGTCGCCGCGCGCTGGAGGGTGCCCCAACTCCAGAGGGCGAGCAGGATGGCGGCGACGAGCGCCGCGATCCAACACTCCGCGGCGACCAATGCGACGTTGCCGAACACGAGAAACGCCGAGCTCATTGCGGCGATGCCCGTGGAGATGATCGCAACCACTTTGGGCATCAAAATCCTGGTTTGAACCGCGAACAATAGATCGCGGTCGGGGAATGAGCCCACGTACCAATAAGTCGGGATGAGCCCGACGCAGGCTAGGAACCCGGCCAAGGCCCCGAGTACCGGGCCGCGCGAATCGGTGGCGATCATCGCGGTGAGCACGACCGCGAGGGCCGGCGCCGCCCATGCCACAAGTCCCGTCGATCGGAACCGCGTTGTCAATCGCCACATGAGCGCTGCCGTCAATACCGCGACGAAGGAGCCGAGGTAGATTCCCGCCGTAAAGCCCAGCCCGACCCCGGGATCGAGCACCGACGCGGCGAGGCCCACTACGACCGCCAAATTCAGCAGGTACGCGACCGTCGCCGCCCAGAGGGGCCAGGTGGAATAGGTCGGGGGCGGTACAACGCGGCCTTCGCTCATGGATCACCGGGGGCGGGGGAGGGCAATTCTACGAACGGAAGAAAATTCGCCCGGCGGGAGTCTGCGCACTAGAGTCCGGCATGACGCGTCG
>JANOSQ010000420.1:0-1741 GCA_031415915.1 Fimbriiglobus sp.
GCGTTCCGGCGGCACGCTCGGCCGACCGGTCCGGCTGTAGCATTTGGCGAATTCGGCCGTGAGCGCGGCCAGGATGCGATCGACGCGCCGCTTGACATCCCGCAGCGGATGGTCCGCCCGGATGCGGTCCTCGACGTGGAACGTGTGAAACAACGCCGGCTGCTCGTCGGTCCGACCGCGCATGGCACATCCCCCGGGAAGATGCGTCAAGGATAGCGCGATCCGAAGAAGGTGGCAACGGGGAGTTTTTCAACACCCTGCTAATGGGGAGTGGGGCGTGCGAGATTGCAAGCTGAGGGGGGTGCCGAAGGCCGCCAAAATGGAAATCGCCGAGGAGCTTCTGAAGGTGTACGAGCGGGATCGCTTCGAAGCGCCGCTCGCACTGGTCCCCGCTGAGCGGACTCTCGATGCGGCCCGGGCCACCGCCGCCGTCCGGTGCCTCGTCAAGGCGGGAGCGGCGAAAGCGGCCCACTGGCCGCTCGGATTTTCTGCGCCTGCGCGAGTGGCGTACAAGCTCGTCAAACCGTCCCAGTTCCTGTTCCGGACCGCCGCCCAGCGTAAAGGGATGATGGCGTCGTGGGAGCGACTTTCACTCAACACCGATTGCGGCCTCGAACTTCTCTCTCTGCGGAGGACGTACGGGAACAGCCTGGCCAAAGTGGCCCGCGTGATCTTCGATCTGATCGAAGAGGGGCACGTCGACTTGGCCAGTCTTAACCTTGATCGGTTGTGGAGGCGGGAGAAGGTGGGGCCACGGCGCAAGGCCGCTGCGGAGGTGCTCCGGAGCGATGACCGACAGGGGTTTGCGGCGGGTTTGGTCGTGAATCCTGACAAGCCGGAGTGGACGGGGCTGCAGGTCGGTTTCGACGGCCTCCTGAAGCTGCTGCCGCCCCTGTGAGTCCGTGGAGGCGGGCCGCCGAGTCGGGGTTTGGCGCGGAGCCGACGAGTCACGGTGGCAACTGGGACCGGCGTGGCGAGCAAGGTTTGCGAGTGAATTGTGTTTCCGGAAATACAGATGACCCATCCTGCTGGAGTGCTCGCACCGAATTCCACTCCTCGATTCGATCACCACGGCGAGCGCGGTGAGCCCACCCCACGAAGTCAGGAAAAAGCTCAATGGGGTGAGTTCGTGGGAGAGCACTGCCCATCCACCAGGCGATCATCCGTGCTTCGCAGCGACTAAAAAGAAAGTATTTTTCGCGATAACGCAAGACGCTGGAGCCGGGATGATTGAAGAAATATTGGAGTTCGAACGGGTGATCAAGACTCGGGTCAAGGCCTACGAACCATGGCAAATCTTGCAGGTGAGTGCGAAACCACGGTGCAATCGGCACCGGTCTCGGGGTGTTCGTTGCGGTCGCTTTCTGCATTGCCCCATCGCATTCACGGTCCCCGTTACCGTCAATTTGCTCGCGACCCTTTCTGATTTCGAACCGTTTCTGTTAGAACCGGGGCTGGGGAATACGGCTTCCTGCGGCACGCCGATACGGCGTGCCGCTCTCTGCCGTTTGACAACCGTCCCGAAAGCGAACACCAGGAGCAACTCATGCCGCAACTCGACAATCCCACCCCGTTGGCCCTCCGGCCCGCCAAGCGGCCCTCGCCCTCGGAATCTCCCCGCGCCACTTGTGGCAATTGACAAAAGACGGCCATGTCCCCTGCGTCCGTGTGGGGAGCGGCAAACGCCAAACGGTCTTGTACCCCGTCGCGGATCTGCAGACTTGGCTCAGCCGCCGAGCCG
>JANOSQ010000421.1:0-1873 GCA_031415915.1 Fimbriiglobus sp.
CGAAGACTCGGCCCGACGTAAGACAACCTAAAGGTTGAACTCCAACAAAGAACAAAGCCCGGCCAAAAAGGCCGGGCTTCCTCGTTGCGAGTCGGTTCGCTTACTTCTTGGCAGGGATGATCTTGGAGACTTCGCCGGCGATCGTTTCGATGTCCTTGTCGGTGATCTTGCCCTTGGCGAAAGAGTGATTCACGACGACTTTGCGGTCGGTGTAGAGCACGACGGTGATGTCGGCGTCTTTGGCGACGTTGTACTTGTTCGGGCCGGCCGGGGTGTCGACCGCGAGCACGACGTTTTTCAGCTTGGCTTTTTCGGCCATGGCCTTGAGCGTCTCACCGGCTTTGTCGTCGTCGGTGAGGAACACGACGAAGCTGCCCATTTCGCTCTTGGTGTTGGCGGCGGTGACTTCTTCGAGCTTGGCGATCAGCTTGGCGGTGTTCGGGCAATCGGTCGAGCGGGCGAAGACCATGGCGACGGGGTTTTCACCGTGCTTGCAGTACAGGCAGGCCTTTTGGCCGGCGCTTTCGCCGTTGACGTTGAGCGGGTGGAAGGGGCCGGGCAGCTTTTCGCCCGTTTGCGGGCCGGACTTCAGTTCGGCGGCGATGGCCAAGGAACCGGTGACGGCCACGAGGGCGGCGAGCAAGAGCTTGCGAACCATAACGAGAGTCCCCAAATCGAGAAGAGGGTGAAGAGTCGTCCGCCGCGCGGGCGAACAGTCTACAGACGAACGGTGCCACCCCGTTATTCGTAAGAATCGGCCGAGGGGTTGGCAATGAGGCCATCTATTTGGTTAGCCCGACGCGCTAGCGAGGGAGTCGGATGGAGACTTCGACATCTGACTCTAATCGTCCAAAAGCTTCTTGAACTCGAGCTGGTAACAGGTGGTGTTGCCGTTGCTCGTGAAGAGCGTTTGGCCGTCGGCGCTGAAAGCCAGCCCTTGAATCGGCGTGTCGAACTCGCGCACCACGAGCAGCCGGCCGCTCAAGACGTCCCACACCCGCACGGTTTGATCGTCGCCGCCGGAGAGCAGATAATTGCCATCGGGGCTGAAGGCGACGGCGTTGATTTGCTCTTGGTGCCCTTCGAGGGCGAAGATTTCCTCATCCTTGGCCAAATCCCAGACGTGGACGTGATCGGTCAGGCCGGCGCCGACCAAGAATCGGCCTTGGGGGTCGAAGGCGAGCGCGTAAACGCCGGTGTCGAACGTCGCCACCTTCAGTTTGGTCGTCACATCCCAGATGCAGACGGCCCCGTCGCGCTCGCCGGTCGAAAGGTAGTCGATACCGCCCACGGCGACGCGATTCCCATCCGGGTGTACCGCGACCGTTTCCAAGGTGCATCCATCGGCCGCTTCGATCAGGATCAGCTCGGCTTCGGTGCCCTCCGGTTTCCAAATCCAAGCCAATCCGTCGGCGGGGCTGGTTTGGACGAGGAATTGCCCGCCGGGAGCGAAGGCGAGCGCCCCGACCGGCGGCTTGGTCGCTTCCAAAATCTTCGCCGCTTTGTCCGGTTGGCTCAGGTCGTAAAGTCGGGTGCGGTGGTCGGTGCCGCCGACGGCGAGCCAGCGGCCGGAGTCGCTGGCGGCGACCGAGAACGCGGGGCCGTCGCCGCTCGGGCGAACTTCGTCGCCGGTGGCCAAGGCCCAGACCCGCAGAGTCGGTGCACCGGTACTCACCAGCAGCGGATTCGCCCCACCGACTAGCGCCAGTCCGTGTTTCCCCATCGGGCTCGGCCCCGCCAACAGCTTGCCGTCGCGGGTGTCCCACAAGTGGACGACCCGGTCGGTGCCGGCCGAAGCGAGAATCGACCCGTCCCGGTTGAACGAGAGCGAACGAACTTCCCCGGCGTGACCGCGGAGCGCGTGGCGAACTTT
>JANOSQ010000422.1:0-3281 GCA_031415915.1 Fimbriiglobus sp.
GCTGCTCCACCGACGGCGTTTCTCTCATAGTTTCTGAATCGGCGCGTTGTTATACTGGATCAAGGTTCCGCATCGTGTTTCGCCCGGAGGATTTGCCATGCTCGTGTCCGCCAATCGTTCGTTGGCCCGCAACTCCCGCGAGGCCTTCACCCTGCTCGAAGTGCTCGTGGTCGTGGCCATCATCGTGATCTTGGCCGGCATCGCCAGCGTGGCGATGATGAGCTACATCGAAGAAGCCCGCATCGACGCCGCCCGAACCCAAATGACCAACTTTGAAAACGGCGCCCGCAACTACATGGCCAAGCACGAAGGCAACCCGCCGCAGACACTCAATGAACTCGTCGCCCCGACCGACGGCGTCAGCCGGCCGTTGATCGAAGGGGGCGCAGCTATTCTCAACCCGCCGGTTGCGGGTGCGCGGTACGAGTACGACCCCAATAACGTCGACGCCTATGGCTCGCTCGATCCCAAGGTGACTTTGGTTCTCAGCAACGGCAACACTTACACCAGCACGCGGCGGCGATAACGCTACCGGACACTGGCGGAGAACTCCGATGGTCGCACAACCCACGCACACTCGAGCCGGCTATACGCTCGTCGAGTTGCTAGTAGTTGTTGCAGTCATCATCATTATCGGCGGATTGATTTCGAGCACGCTGGATGGCCAGAGCGGAAACTCCAAAGTCAAAGCGGCCGCGGATGATGTGACCGGGGAGATCGCCATGGCGCGGTCGCACGCCATGGAGGAAGGCCGGAACTACCGGCTGTCGATGTCCTCCGACGGCACCAAGATCCGCGTCTCCCTCGACGACCCGGCCGCGCAGGAATCGTCGGGTGAAGAAGGGCAGCAGAAGCAGTACGGTTCCGAGAAGCAACTCCCGCTCGACGTGACCCTCGCACTGACGAACAGCGGGGCCGAACCGGCCCCCGCCGACGCGGAGGGGTGGATTCGCTTGGCGACCTTCCAGCAGGACGGCACCTGCAAGGAAGACCTCGTCGATTTCGAAATCCGCGAGCCGGGCGTGACCCCCCTCGCGGTGCAGATCCGCGGGCTGACCGGCCATGTGACGGTGAACCCGGTCGCGGCGCCGAAGCAATGAGGCGATCCATGCGACTGCGATCGAAGCGCCGACGGAAGGGCATGACCCTGATCGAAGTCCTCGTGGCCATGGCCGTGTTCCTGCTGGCTTTGGCGGGGATCGCGCAGCTCATCGACTTCGGCACCAACAGCGCGGTCGAAGCGGCCCGCACCACCACCGCCACCCGGCTCTGCCAATCGAAGATGGCCGAGGTCGAAGCGGGCGTCGTCTCGATGTCCGAAGGCGGCCAAGGCACGTTCGAGGAAGAACCGCTCTGGCAATGGTCGGTGACGCTCGGCGCCGAACTCGCCCCGTACACCTTCGAAGTGACGGTGAAAGTCTGGATCGAACAGGGCCGGCCGGTCGAAGTGTCGCTGGCGCAGATCATCTTCGACCCACAGTACATGGGCAACGCGGCCCCCGCCGTCGCACCCGAAACCGCCACCACCCCCGAGAGGCCGTAACGATGCGCCGGTCTCCGCTCCGCCCCGGCTACACGCTGCTCGAAGTGCTGATCGCCAGCGCCATCGGCATCCTGCTGCTGTCGGCGCTCTACTTCTCCTTCGACCTGACCCTGCGCACCTCGGACTCGGGCCGCGCGCTCGTCGCCGAGAGCGATCTCAACCGCGCGGTCATCAACCGCATGGCCCTCGATTTCTCGTCGCCGCTCGGCGTGCTCCCGCCGATGTCCGGTGGGGCCAGCGACAGCTCCGGCAGCACACCCGCGGAACCCGCCCCGGCGGAAACGACGACGAGCACGACGACGACGACCGAAACCGGTTCGACGACGAGCACCTCGACCACGGCCAGCACGACGACCGATTCGCTGTTGCAATTCCAAGGGGGCATCATCGGCACGAGCGAAACGCTGATTTTGTTCTCGTCCAAGGTGCCCCGTTACCTCGCGGACAAAGAAGTCGCCGCCGACCCGAATGCCCCGATCCGCTCGGATGCACACCGCATCGCCTATTACCTCCACAGCAGCGGAAAAGGGCTGTGCCGGCAAGACAAACCGCTGGTGACGGAAGACAAAGTCGGCAACTCGACCGACATCGACCGCGCCGACGAAGACGGCGAAATTATCGCCCCGGAAGTCGTGGCGCTGCAGTTCGAGTACGCCGACGGCACCGGCTACATCGCCGAATGGGACGGCACCCAAGCGTCCCTCGACGGCAGTTCGACGACCGGGCCACCGCGGGCCATCAAGGTGACGATCACCTTCGAGTTCACCGACCGCGACGGCAACACGGCCCAGAAGAAGATCGTCCACGTCTTCCCGATCCGCTCCGCCGTCGGCCTGATCCAACCGCCGGAGCCGACCACCACGGAGGCGCCGTAATGCTGATTCGCCACCGGTCGCCGGCCCGCACCGGCTACGTGCTTTTCGCCGTGCTGATCGTCGTCGTCGTGCTCTCGCTCGCGGCTTACCGCTACGCCGAGTCGATGTCCACGGAGTTGCAAGTCGCGGTGCGCACCTCGGAAACGAGCGAGGCCAAAGCCAACGCCGCCTCGGGCATCCACTACGCCATCGGCATGCTCTCGGACCCCGACACCCTGCACGGGACTCTGGCGGGCAATCCCTACGACAACAAGTCGATGTTCGCGGGCATCGCCGTCGGCGATCCGGCCGGGCGCCGCGGCGGCGGGCGCTTCGCCCTCATCAACCTCTCGGATGCGGGGGATTCCGGCGGCGAGCGCTACCCGCTCCGCTACGGCGTGATGGACGAGTGCGCGAAGCTCAACGTGAACTCGCTCATCCTCCAAGATCCCACCGGCGAAGTGCTCTACGCCGCGCTGATGATGCTGCCCAACGTGACCGAAGAAATCGCGGACGCCATCGTCGATTGGCTCGACGCCGACGAGACCCAGCGCACCAACGGCGCCGAAGCGGGCGTGTACCAAGGCCAAACCCCGGCGAGCGCCTGCAAGAACGGGCCGATCAGCAGTTTGGAAGAACTCCTGCTGGTGCGCGGGGTCACGCCGCAATTGCTCTTCGGCAACGACCGCAACCGAAATGGCCTGCTCGACGCCGGCGAAGACGACGGGAGCGAACTCAACCGCGGCTGGTGCGAGTTTCTCACCTGCTACGGCCGCGAGGTGAACGTCGATTCCGAGGGGTTGACCCGCGTCGATTTGAACACCCCGGACTTGGCGACGCTCTCCGAGCAGTTGACGCCGATCTTGGGGCAGGACCTTTCCGAT
>JANOSQ010000423.1:0-3013 GCA_031415915.1 Fimbriiglobus sp.
CAGCCGGCGCTGCCAGACTTGATGAGCGTGGCCCATCGGCTCCGCTACGACCCGCGACGGGCTCTCCCCAACTACATCGGGGTGAACCCGATCGTCCACTACGACAACTTCACCATCGCCGGCCCCGCGTACTTGGGCAACGCCTACGCGCCCTTTTCGGTGACGGGCGATCCGAACGCGCCGGACTTCCGCGTGCCGAACGTGGGGTTGGCCAACCCGGGCGAACGGGAGCAGTTCGCGGGCCGCGGCAAACTGCTCGCGGATCTCAATTCGGTCCGGCGCGGCCTCGACGGCGGCAAATCGCGGGAGGGGATCGATACCTACCAAGAGCAAGCGATCAACCTGCTGACGAGCCCCGAAGCGGCGCGGGCGTTCGATTTGAACCGGGAAAATCCGAAGCTCCGCGACCGCTACGGCCGCAACACCTGGGGCCAGCAACTGCTCATGGCGCGCCGTTTGGTCGAAGCCGGGGTTGAAATTGTCACAAGCGAACTGTCCGGCCCCCTGTGCGGCCGGGTTCAAAACTGGGACGACCACGCGGTGAACCATAACGTCTTCGACGCCCTCAAATTCCGCGCGCCCTACTTCGACCAAGCGGTCACGGCGCTCATCGAGGACATCTACGATCGCGGCCTCGACAAACGTGTCTTGGTCGTGGTCACCGGGGAGTTCGGCCGGACGCCGAAGATTTCCTATGTGGCCAGCAGCGGGGGCGGGGTGGCGAGCGCGACCGCGGGCGTGGTCCAGCCGGGACGCGACCACTGGCCGGCTGCGAACTCCATGCTCTGGGCCGGCGGCGGCATCCCGACGGGGCGGGTCATCGGCGCCACGGATCGCCTCGGCGAATACGTCGTCGATGGGCGGGCCTGCCCGCAGGATTTCCTCGCGACGATCTACCGCCATCTCGGCATCGACTACGCCAACGTGACGCTTCCCGATCAAAATGGACGGCCCGTGCACATCGTCCAGAACGGAGAGGCCATCCGTGGGCTCGTTGCGAAGTGAGGCTGAAATGATTTCGCCGGAAACACCCCCACCCCCCTGCGAAACCATTTCCGATTTCGGGTAGAAACAATGCGCCGCAACGACTTGCGTCCGAATCGGGGCCGGATCGATCCCGCTGAAACCATTGCGATTGGCCTGCAATGAGGTTCTCATGTTGGTCGTGTGATGCGATCTTGCGGCCCGACGAGCCCGCTCGCAATCGAGGACTGTCATGACTGTGTCCGAGCGAATCCCAATTCTGACGCTTGCGTGGATGGTCGTCGGCCAACTCCAGCAGGAGGGCGAAGACGGCCCATCGAAGCAAAACGATCAAACAGACATTCCATCGCTTATCCATTTCACTAGGATTATTGCCACAGTCGCACATTCCCTCCTGCCTCAAGCACATTCACAACCGGCGCCGGGAGCTCCGCACATGAATTTGGATGACCAAGCCACCGGGGTGACTGGCCCGCGACAACGCTTCTTCGAAGTCGCCGCCGATGTTATGGCCATCGCGACGCTGGATGGGAGCTTCGAGGACATCAATCCCGCCTTCACGGCCTCACTCGGGTGGTCGTTGGCCGAGGTGATGGGAAAGCCGATGCTGTCCTTAATCCACCATGGTGATCGCGACAGCCCCGCGGCCGAGTTGGCCAAACTTCGCCGAGGAGCCACCTCCGTTTCCTTCGAGAATCGCTATCCAACTAAGGATCGCGGTCTCAAGCGCTTCAGCTGGGCGATCCAGTTGGCGGACGAGCGAATCTTTGCCATCGGCCGCGAAGTCCATGAAGTCGAATTGCTCACTCCGCGTTCGACCGGGCAAGCACGCGCTTCCGAAAGCGAGCTGTTGCCGAACCGCGTCGTCTACGAAGGCGATCCGCTCACGGGAGAAATCCGATACGGGGAAAACATCCGCACATTGTTGGGTTGCGAAGCGGCGGATCTCGCGGGCGGTTTCCGCAACTGGCGCGCGCGGGTACACCCCGAAGATCTGGCGACCTACGATGAGGCCATGGCGGAAAACTTGGCGAAGAAGCATGCTTTTCACATGGACTACCGTATGGTTCGGCGAGACGAGACGGTCGTGCCCGTCCAAGATGTCGGCCAGTTCCAATTCGATGCCGACCACGCGATTTCCGGAATCGTCGGGTATGTGACTCCCACCGTCGGTCGGGGCCGCCAGACCGAGCTGGAGCAAGTCACCACCTACTATCGCGCGCTCGCCGAATGCGCGCTGGTCCTGAATTCCACGCGCTCGCTGAACGAAATCCACCAGACCATCACGGATCATTCCCGCCTGATCGTCGGCGCTCACCAATCGGTGACCGCCCTCACCGCGGACGCGAATTTCGTGATGGCGGTCAACGCGTTGGCTCTCAGCGACAAATACGCCCCGTGGCGCAGCTACGCGGTTGGTGCCGGACGGTTCGGGCATCTACGCCATGATTTGCGAAACGAACCGCACCGCGAGAATGACCCAGGACGAGATGGAAGCCCACCCCCGCTGGCGCAGCTTCGGCAAGGAACGCGACGCCCATCCACCGATGCGGGGTTGGCTGGCGGCGCCGCTTGTCGGCCGAGCTGGGAACAACCTCGGTTTGATCCAGCTCTCCGACAAATACGAGGGCGAATTCGACGAGAACGACGAGGCCATTCTCATCCAACTGGCCGCGATGGCCTCCGCGGCGATTGAGAACGCCCACCGATACCGGGACATCGAGGCGGCCCGCGACACCTTGGAAGGCAGAGTCACGGAGCGGATCTCGGAACTCGCGGACGCGAACAAGGCATTGGCTGCCTCGAATACCGACTTGGAACAATTCGCCTTCGCCGCCTCTCACGATCTGCAAGAACCCTTGCGGGCCATCGCCGGCTACTGCCAACCGCTGCAGAGCTCCGGAGCGTTCGGCGTTGAAGCCCGAACTGAAGCGGGCCACAGGTGGCGAAGCGGCGGACCACCCCCGAAGAACATTTCGACCCGGCTACCCAGGCATCGGTCGGCATGATGGAGTCACCGACCCGGGTA
>JANOSQ010000424.1:0-1876 GCA_031415915.1 Fimbriiglobus sp.
GCGGCGAGGACGCGGCCCATGCCACCCCGGGCAATCTCGCTCAACACTTGGTAGCCAGGTATCGCAGGCAGGTCGCTGGGTGGGGCATCGGCTCCGGGGCGGAACGTATCCGTGGTGGCAGAGCCATAGTCGATCGTCAAGAGCGGATCGACCGCGAGAAGTGAGTCGGCCGGCGAAAAAACGTCCGCGGTCACATCTGGATCGTGGGGCTTCATGGTCAGGACTCTGGATTCCGAGAGACTGATCGGGATTGTACAAAAAATCAAGGAAGTGCCCTTATGAAGACTTCAGCGACAAATCGGCGCCCATCCTGCTCCCGCATTCGAACGGTCTTGTCTGCAACCATTCGTTCCACATGGAACCTTTGGGGGACTTGGGAAGGATAATGCGAATTCGATTAAAGTTCCCCTTCACGGGACAACTGACTTTGCTATGACCCCCGCCGGGGTGGTAGAAATTCTGTTGGGGGAACCAGACTATGGAAACGACCAAACCGCGCTTGGGCCGGGGGCTCGATGCGCTGCTCGGCACGATGGGCACCAACGAAGCCGGGCTGACCGCCACGGCGACCGTCAACTTGGATCGGATTCAACAGAACCCGTTCCAACCTCGCAAACGCTTCGACGACGACGAACTGCTGCAGCTCGCCATGAGCATCAAGGAGCACGGCGTCTTGCAGCCGGTGGTGGTGCGGGCCCAGGGCGAGGGCCAATTCCAACTCATCGCCGGCGAGCGGCGGGTCCGCGCGGCCCAAGTTGCGGGCCTGAGTTCTGTGCCCGTCCATGTGGTCGATTTCAACGACCAACAGACCCACGAAGCGGCGCTGGTCGAAAACATCCAGCGGAGCGACCTCAACGCCAACGAGAAGGCCCAAGGCTTCCGCGACTACTTGACGCGCTTCGGGATCAGCACCGAGCAACTCGCCAGCAAACTCGGGATGGATCGCACCACGATCAGCAACCTCCTCGGGCTGTTGAATCTGGCGCCGGAAGTCCAAGACGCCGTGCGGCTCGGGCAGATCACGCTCGGCCACGCCAAGGTGCTCAAGGGCATCCCGGATCACGCCCGGCAGATCGCCCTGAGCAAAGAGACGATCCTCAAGAACCTCTCGGTGCACGCCCTCGACTTGCTCGTGAAAACGGTGAAGCCGGAAGTCCCCGGCGCCAAGCCCACGAAGGCGCCGCCCGAGAAAACGGCCCACGTGCAGAGCGTCGAGAACGAACTCCGCCAGCGGCTGTCGGTGCGGGTGGACATCCAAGTGAAGGCCAAGGAGAAAGGCCAGTTCGTGCTCGGCTTCGACACCAACGACGACTTCGAGCGCATTCTGGACGCGCTCCGCAAATGAGGATAGGCTGGGAGCGAATGACAGAGGGGGGCGAGCCGACCGTGTCCCTCTTCCGGAGTGCTTCACCATGCGCGTCCCCCGTACCCTGTTGCTCGTCCCGTTGCTGATGCTCGTGTCCGCGTGCGCCGCCGATCCGCCGCAACCGCCCGTGGCGGTGGAACGCAAGGCCCGCGTCGAAGATGGCAAGTACACGTCCGAGGAAGGGAACTACATCGTCCGTTTTCCGAAGGATCCGTCGATCGCGAACAAGGAACTGGCGACCTCCGCGGGCGTGATGAAGGTGCAGACGGCGAAGGTCGAAGGCGGCCGCGATCTGATGCTCTCCGTGAGCCACATGACCTACCCGGCGAGCTTCGGCGACGTGGACGCGGGCAAAATCCTCGACGGCGTCCGCGATGGCTTGAAGGGCCAAGACGGCGAACTGAAGAGCGATAAACCCGGCGTCGAAGGCGAGGACAAATTCCCGGCCCGGGACGTTCTGATCCACGCGGGCAAGAACGCCGTCCGCGCCCGGCTCGTGCTCGTGGATCG
>JANOSQ010000425.1:0-7530 GCA_031415915.1 Fimbriiglobus sp.
CCGCCGGACGCTCGGGTCGCACTCCTGCGGAGCCCTATCCTCCCGACGGCGAGAAGGCGGATACCCCGAAGGGACCGCACCGTCCAGCGGAGACGCACCCGTGGAGAAAGAGCTTCCAATGACCCTGGCCAACCGGCCCCGAAAAGCGAACATTTCTATTGGGGCCAAATCGCGGACATTTCTAATGGGGCCTGACAACAACTTGAATCAGGCTGTTCTCGCCGGTTCTGATTTGTTAGACTTTACCAATAACCGGAATGGCAGCTGCTTTTCCTATTATTCTGCTCACTCTGCTACAACACCGGGAAAGTCACGATGACCCACCGAATTCAATTCCTCCTCGGCTTGGCGGTGATCGCCTGGGCTTTGGTACCCGTCACCGCACAAGAATCAACTGCGGGCGGGTTGAAGCTGCACTACCGCGAGTTGACCGACCGCCAAGTTTTGAAGTTCCGCATGAACGGAGCTGAGCAAAGCGCCCCCATCGGTCGCCTAAACTGGGATTTCCCTTCCGTGACGTTTGCCACCGTGGGCTTGGATCCTCAACTGAGCACTTTCTGCCTCGAACCGCTCGTCCCGGTTGTGGCCGGAAACGATTACGCCTTCGACCTCGAACCGTTCGGGACGACCAAAGACTTCAACCTCAAAGAGGATGAAGCCGGCAAGAAAGAAGCGGAGCGCCGCGCCAAGTATGTTCGCGAACTTTACGGGCGGGCTTACGCGGACTTGCTCAAAGATCCCGCCGCCGTGGCCCCGGCCTTCCAACTCGCGCTCTGGGAAATCCAGTATGAGGGGAAAATCGCCGACGGCCCCAAGCCCTTCAACTTGAATGCGGGCACCTTCCAAACCAACTTCCCGAAAGGGGAGACGGCACCGCTTTACGTCACCCGGTCCCAAGCTTTCCTCGACGGGCTGACGGGCAACGACGCCAGCTTCAGCGAAACGCCGGTTCTTGCGGGGCAAGAGCTTGTCCGCCTGACGGGCGTTCGCACCGAGACCGGCCTGATCGCTCAGTCGCAGCTCGCCCTGCGTAACCGCGGGGGGGTGTCAAATGCGGCTTCCGGAGGGGGCTTCGGTGGCGATGGCCCGGTCGGTACCGCGTTGGGAGGCGGCTTGGGTCGATTGTCCCCCGGCTTTCCGGGAATCGGTGGTGGCGGTTTCGGCGGGGGTGGTGGGTTCGGGGGCGGCGTTCCTTTCGGTGGCACGACGACCGGTACATCCAACACGCCGGGCGGCACCAGCCCGCAAACACCCACGACCATCACGGAAATCACGAAACCGAGCGATACGAACCCGATCGTGCCGAATAACCCGAATCCCAATCCCAATCCGAACCCCGTGCCTGCGCCGCCGGCGTTGCTCCTCGGTTTGATCGGAGTGGGTTTATTCGGTGTCCGTCGGTACCGCCAGGTTCGCAACCGCGCCTGAGCTGGCAGGGGCGGCAATTGTTTCTGGTACTTTCTCCTGCGTCGTGCAACGGTCGCCAGGATTCATTGGCACACCCGAGGCCGCCCGCAGTCTGGATTCCACCGGGTTCGCATGCTAACATGCGGCCCGGTTTTTTATTGCCCGGATGACCCGAGGATGAACCCGTGTTGGAAGTCGTCGAATACCGCGGTTGGAAGAACAACCTCAGAATCTCGAATGCCTCGGCCGAGTTGATCGTCACGCTCGACGTCGGGCCGCGCGTCATCGCCTATCGCCAGCCGGGCGGGTTCAACGTGATGAAGAACTACGACACGATGATGGGTGGAACCGGCGAAGCGGAGTGGCAAATCCGCGGTGGGCACCGCTTTTGGCTCGCCCCCGAGGATCTCACGCGGACGTACTTCGCCGACAACCGTCCCGTGACTTGGGAGCCGCTCGGCAAATTCGGAGCGAAGTTTCTCCCGCCGCCGGAGACCGAATACGGCGTCCAAAAAGAAATGCACCTGACGCTCTCGCCCACCGGCTCGCGGGTCGAAGTGGTGTTGAAGGTCACGAACATTGGTAGCGCCCCCGCGGAGCTTGCCCCGTGGGGTCCGACCGTCATGGCGCCCGGGGGGATCGAAATCATCCCGCTGCCCGCCAAGGCTCCCCACCCCGGCCACCCGAGTCGGGCGAAGTCCCCGGCCGACTTCGCCCCGAACCAAGAACTCATCCTCTGGCCCTACTTCGATTTCACCGATGCCCGGTGGACGTTCGGGCAGAAGTACATCTTCTTGAAGCAGGACGCGAAAAAAGGGCCGACGAAGATCGGGTTGGCCCACCGGGAAGGTTGGGTCGGGTATCTGAATTCGCACGCGCTCTTCGTCAAGCGATTCGATTACCGCGAAGGGGCGGCTTACCCCGATCTCGGGACGCGCTACCAGACCTTTTCGAACGAAGACATGCTCGAAATGGAAACCGTCGGGGAACTGGTGAAACTCGCCCCGTACGAATCGGCGGAACTGCGCGAGAGTTGGGAACTCTTCGGGGATGTTCCGGACGTGAAGACCGAGGCGGACGCCGATCGCGTCATTCTTCCGTTGCTCAATTGACGAGCAATAGCGGGATGATGCCCTTCAATTCCGGCTCCTCGACGCGCAGCATCGCTTCGTCCATCGTCACCCATTCGCGTTGCCGTTGGTTTTTCTCGGGCCACTCGGCCCGCTCGGTGGTCACCGTCATGCGGTAGACCGCGACTTCGTGAATCATCTCGTTTTTTTCGTAGGCGAAGCGGCCCAGCGGTTCATCGTCGACTCGGCCGAGCAAGCCCGCTTCCTCCCACGCCTCCGCCAGCGCGGCATCGCGCGGCGATTGGTGCAGTTCGATTTGACCCTTGGGGAGAACCCAGCGCCGGCCGCTGCGGGACGTCACCATGCAAATGAGGCCATCGCGGAAGGCCAACGCGGCGGCTTGGGGGATCGTTCCGGGCATGGGTGGGCAGAACTCCGAGCCGAGCGAGACCGTACCAGAGTAATATGTAGTTCCGCAACGCGGCGGCGTCCGACGTTTTTTCGCCCGCCGGCCGCGTTCCGCTTTGCCCCTCCGGGAGATTGGCCATTCGACCCGAACTTTCCGTGCGACAGGCGATGCAGAAGGACCCGGTTCTCGTCTCCCCCGATTGCACCGTGCGCGAAGTTCTCGACCTGATGAACGCGCGGCGAATCGGCTCTGTGCTCGTGGTCGATGCGGCGGCCCGGCTCCTCGGGATTTTCACCGAGCGCGATCTGCTCCGCCGCGTGGCGACGGCCGAGTCCCTCCACTGGCGCGACTTCACCGTGTCGCAGTGGATGACCGCGACGCCGCACATCATCGAACCCGAACTCGGTTGGGATCAAGCGATCGAAGCGATGCAGCGCTTGAAAGTCCGGCACCTCCCCGTCCTCGAAGACGACCGCGTCATCGGCCTCGTTTCGACGCGGATCCTCATGGCGAGCCGGGCCGATTACTTGAACGAGCGCGTCGAGAACCGCACGCGGGAATTGCGGCAATCCAACGAAGCGCTCATGGCGCGCGATTCCGAAGTGCTGCACAACCTCCGCGCGGCCGGGCGGCTCCAAACCAAGTTGTTGTTGCCGCGGACGCCGCCGGACTGGCCCGAGTTGAAGTGGTCCTTCCACTACGCCGCGCTCGATCACTTGGGCGGGGACTATTACGACTTCGCCACGCCGGACGGGGAACACCTGGGCATCCTCATCGCGGATGCCAGCGGCCACAGCGTCGCGGCGGCGATGGTGGCGGTCATGGCCCGCTTCGCGTTCGGCGAAGTGGCGAACGATACGATCAGCCCCGGCCAAGTGCTGTCGGAAATGAATCGCCGGTTGATGGATGTCGCCGACGAGCGCTTCGTCACGGCCTTCTACGGTGTGCTCAACCGGCGGACTCGGGTCTTCCGCTACTCGAATGCCGGGCACCCGTACCCGGTCTGGTACCGGGCTGCGACGGGAACCGTGAAGGAAATCGCCGCGCAAGGCTTCCTACTCGGCATCATGCCCGACGAAGTTTACAGCGAGCGCGAAGTGATTCTCGAACCCGGCGATGCCATCGCCTTCCACACCGACGGCCTCGTGGAAGCCCGGAACGAAATCGGCGAACAATACGGCGGCGAACGCCTCATCGAATGCATGGCTCGGGCCGGCTCGAAGAGCGCGGTCGAACTGCGGGATGAAATCCTCGCCGACCAGCGCGAGTTCTCCTCTTCGGTCCCGCTCTCGGACGATTTGACTCTGGTCGTCTGCCGCGTGGAGTAAAAAGGTCGTCCTCGCATTGTGCAATGGCTCACCGCGGTCGCAACTCACCAGTTACCAGTTACCGAGGTGTTACACCCCCTCCGACCGAACGCGGTAGAATCCGTGTACCCAGGCCGGGTGCCGGGGTCACACTCACCGAGGGTTCGCCATGTTCCGAGTTCCTCTCCTCACCGCGGCCGTCGCCGCGGCACTCGCCTGGGCGACGCCGCCCGCCAATGCGGCCCCCGTTCCGGCCGATCAGCCAAAAGTAGATCTGGTGCTCTGCATCGACGTGTCCAACAGCATGGACGGGCTGATCGACTCGGCGAAGTTGAAGCTCTGGGACGTGGTGAATGAACTCGCCAAGATGAAACCCACGCCGGAACTCCGCGTCGGCCTCCACAGTTTCGGCCACAACGACTACCCCGCCAAAGACGGCTGGGTTCGGAAGGATCTCGCCCTCACAACCGACCTCGATGAGGTCTACGCCAAGTTGACGGCCCTCAAGACCCGAGGGGGCACGGAACTCGTAGCCCGCGTGACCAAGAGCGCCCTCGCCGAGCAAAAATGGACCGGCGACAAGAACGCCCTCAAGTTGATCTTCGTCTGCGGCAACGAAGCGGCCGATCAGGACAAAGAAGTGACCTTGTCCGAAGTCGCCAAGTCGGCCAAAGAGAAGGGCATCTTCGTCAACGCGATTTACTGCGGTACGGACTCGAACGCGGAATCGGCCCTGTGGAAAGACTTCGCGATCCAAGGCGGCGGCAAGTATTCGAGCATCGATCAGGAGCGCGCCCGTAAAACGAGCGTCGTCAGCGCGACCCCCTACGACAAGGAACTCGCCGAGCTCAGCGGCAAGTTGAATTCGACCTACGTCGCCTACGGCGCCGAGGGAATGAAGAAAGCCGAGAACCAAGTCGTCCAAGACAAGAACGCCGCCGCGGCCGCGCCGGCCGCCGCAGCCGGCCGGGCGGAATCCAAGTCGAGCGGACTCTACCGCAACAGCTCGTGGGATTTGATCGACAAACTCAAGGACGATCCGAAGTTCGACTTGAAGAGCATCAAGGAAGAAGACCTCTGCGACGAACTCAAGAAGCTCAAGGCCGAAGACCGCCTGCCGTTTCTGAAGAAGAAGGCCGCGGAGCGGGCCGCGATCCAGAAGCAGATCGGCGAACTCTCGGTCAAGCGCTCGAAGCACATCGAAGTGGAGTCGAAGAAGCTCCCGCAGAGCGAGGGGGACAAAGCGTTCGATGAAGCCCTCCGCGGGACGATCCGCGAGCAGGCCAAAGCGAAAGGCTTGGAAGCTCCGGCCGAGAAGAAGTAAGCCCACAGTCAGCCCGGCCAAATTCACGGCCGGGCACTTCTTTCAATCCTCTCCAATACAAGGTCCCGACCATGCTCCGCACCGCCCCCCTATTCCTGCTCGCGGTCGGGTTCGCCACCTCCGGTGCACGAGCCCAAGACGGCATCAAAACCGCGCCGAGCAAAATCACGACTGTGACGGTCTACCAGAACACGGCGCTCGTCACCCGCGAGGTGACGCTGCCCGAAGCCGCGGGGCAAACGGAAGTGGTCGTCTCGCCGCTGCCGGCCGCGACGATGCAAAGCTCCTTGTACGCGGAAGGGTCGGAAGCCGTGCGCGTGCTCAGCGCCCGCTATCGCACCCGGGCCATCGCCGAAGACAACCGCGAGGAAGTCCGCAAGCTCGAGGCGGAGATCAAATTGATCTCGAAAACGATGGTCGAACTCGAAGCGGATCTGAAAGCGGTCACGCTGAACATGGCCTTCAATGCCAAGCTCGAAGCGTTCACCGCCGCGACGCTGACGACCCTGACCGAGAAGGGCCAGCTCGACAGCGACAAGACGATCCTGCTGGCGAACCACATCCGCGAGAGCCGGGCCAAGCTCATCAAGGAAGAAGTGAAATTGAAGCAGGCCATCGACGCCGACAAAGAGAAGATCGCCTTCCTCACGCGCCAGTTGAACGAGAAATCGGGCGGCGTGAGCCGCACGGAACGCGATGCGGTGATCGTCGTCGATAAGAAAGCCGGCGTTTCGACCATCAAATTGAACTACCTCGTCAGCAGCGCGACTTGGAAGCCCCAATACAAGCTCCGCGCCGCGACCAAGCTCGCCGATCCGGTCGTCGTCGAATATTTGGCCAGCGTGACGCAGCAAACCGGCGAAGAATGGCCCGGCGTCAACCTCGTCCTGTCCACGGCGCAGCCGCTGCTCAACGCCGCCCCGCCCGATCTCCGCGCCATGGAAGTCGCGGTCGGCACCCCCGGCCAACTGGGTCTGCCGATGGGCCCGGGCGGCATAGCCCCGGCCGGTGTCCTGAAAGATTTGGAAGCCCGCTCGAAATCGCTGCGGTCCGAATCGGCCCAAAATTACAACGAAAAGAAAAGCGACGATGGCGCCAAACAGCAGAACGACGCCGCCGCGCTCGAGCAGTTCCGCGATCTACTCGTCAGCAAAGAAGAGATCGCCAAGACCGGCGGCCTCAACGAGAACCTCCTCGGCGACGGCCCGAGCGTGACCTACCGCTTGAAGAACAAGCTCACCTTGCCGAGCCGCAGCGACGACCAAACGCTGGAAATCGCCAAGCTCGATCTGGCGCCGAAGTTCTATTACAAAGCCGTGCCGGTGCTCACCAGCCACGTCTACCGCCTCGCCGACCTCACGAATTCGACCGACATTATCTTGCTGCCGGGTGAAGCTTCGATGTACCTCGACAGCGATTTCGTGGGCAGCACGAAACTCCCGCTCGTCGCCATCGGCAAGCCGTTCACGGTCGGCTTCGGCGTCGATCCGCAATTGCAAGTCACCCGCAAACTCATGGATAAAACCCGCACGACCCAAGGCGGCAACCAAGTGCTCACCTTCAAGTACAAGATCCTGCTGAGCAGTTACAAGTCGACGCCGGTCGAAGTGCAAGTCTGGGATCGGATGCCGCACGCCGAGGCGGTCGGCACCATCGGCACCTCGTTCATCATGGGGGCGACCAAGCTCAGCGAAGACCCTCTGTACGTCCGCGACGAGAAGAACAAAAACCTCTTCCGCTGGGACGTGAAGATCGACCCGAAACAGAACGGCGAGAAGGCCCTCACCATCGACTACGAGTTCAAGATGGAACTCGACAAGAACGTCACCATCGGCTCGTTCTTGTCGAAGTGAGCGCAGGGTTAGCCCGACGCGCTAGATCACCCTGGCTGAATCGGGCTTCCATCTGCCAGCTGATTTTGTCATCTTCTCGGACGGAAGCAAGCCCGTACCCGCGGAGGAGATGTCATGCCAGGGATGGCAGCCAAGGTCATTATCACCGAACGCCAGCAGG
>JANOSQ010000426.1:0-4454 GCA_031415915.1 Fimbriiglobus sp.
GGCCTTACAGGCCGGGTGTTTTTACGCGCCGGTCACCCAGGCCTCCGTCGGCTCCGCCAACTCCGACCTGGGCTGATAGAACCGGCCTTTCAGGCCGGAAGAAAACGAATGATCGCTTGTGGCTCTTCCGGCCTGAAAGGCCGGTTCTGTCAGCCCGGGCCGAAGTCTTCGGAGGCCCGGGGTACCGGTCGAAGTGTCCCGTCGGCCTGCAAGGCCGATTCATTGCCGGCCGTGAATCGGCCTTACAGGCCGGGCGTTTTTACGCGCCGGTCACCCAGGCCTCCGTCGGCTTCGCCGACTCCGACCTGGGCTGGTAGAACCGGCCTTTCAGGCCGGAAGAGTTGTCGAGAACGATGACATTTGCCCTCGGTCGGTCTACTGCACCGGCTCCTACTTCAACCCCGCCGCTTCGGCGCGGAGGTTCTGGGTCGTTTGCAGAATCTTCTCGTAGGTCGCTTTGTCCGGGGTGCCGTTCACTTTCAGCCGCAGGAAGCCGCGGGCGTCGATCACGACCAGATTCGGTTGGCTCTCCTTCACGGTGAACTTGTCGGCCATGGCGGTGCCGAAGTCGATCCAGACCTGCGTCTCCGCGGCATCCTTCTTCAGCCCCAATCGGATCAGCGACTTGATCGGGCCGGGCACTTGGCCGGCGCAGGCCACGGGAACCACGACCACATCCGGCGAGTCTTTCCCGGCGGCGACGCCCGGCAGCGCGGCGACGGGCGCGAGTTTGGCCTTCTCCGGCGTTTGCCCCTTGGCCGTGGGGTGGAAAAGCACGTGCAGCTTCTCGCCGAGTTCCCGGCTCGCTTCGATACCGTGGCGATCCCCATAGACGAGGATGACCACCTTGCCGCGCAGGTCGGCGACGGAATGCTTCCGTTCGAATTGATCCTCGAAACCCAGTTCCACCGGTTTGGGTGCGTCCGCTTTCTGAGCATTGGCGAACGGGCTGACCGCGAGCATCGCGAGGAGAATCGTCAGCGTGCGCATCATGCGTATCCGCGCCGGCGGCGCGCCTCGGAGGAAACCAATCGAGCGACCGCCACCGAAAGAAACAGCGCGGAGAACCCGGCCACGGCGGAGACGCTGAGGAGCGAATCCCAAAATCCACGGCCTTGCCAGGTGACGCCGTCGAAGCCGCGCATCGCCCACGTCGTCGGTAAGCCGAGCGAGAGGTCGCGCGCCCACCCCGGCAGCACGAACGACGGTAGCCATAACCCGCCGAGCATCGACACGCCGAGGATGCCGAGGATGCAAATGCTCCGGGCGCGGGCCTCAGTTCCACCCACGGCGGTGACGAGCAATCCCGTCGCGGCGGCCAGGACGCTCACCCCGAGCGCAAGCAGCAGGAAGCCGATCCACGAGCCGCCGATGGTCACGCCGAAGACGAGGTAGCCGAAGGCGAACGTCGCCAGCACTTGGAGGAAGGCGATGCTCGCCGTGGAGAACGCCTTCGCCAACAGCACGCACCAGAAGGGCACCGGCGCGGCCCGCAAGCGGAGCCAGACGCTGCGCTGCCGATCCCGAAGCAACAGCAGCCCGCTCTCCATGCCCCAGAAGAGCAAGTATTGCAGGGTCATGCCGCTGAAGCTGTGCGAATAGGAGTTGAATCCGGCCCTCGAATCGGCGACTTCCATCGACTCGACGGCGAAGGGCAGCGATAGAGTTTGATCCTTCAAAGCCGGCGGGAGCTTGTCCGACGCCAGCTTCCGCATCACCGCTTCCGCGACGATCCCCTCGGCCCATTGGCCCTCGTTCCGACAGAGCGGATCGAACAGCACCTGCACGACCGGTCGCGGTCCCGTGCTCCCCGGCGTCCAGTTGGCGAGCGCTTCAAATCCTTTTCCGAATACCACGGCCACGCCGGGCCGGCGCTCGGCCAAGCGTTCGATGGCTTGCTGTCGGGTCACGACTTCCGCTTCCACCCGTTCGCTGGCGAGGAACGCTTCCGCGACGCTGCGGGTGAACGGGCCATCGTCTTCGACCACGACCAACAGCGGCAGTTTGACCGCGCCCGATTGGCCCTTCGGTTTGTCGAAGATCAGGCCGAACGCGGAGGCGAGGACGATGGGCACGGCGAAGCAGAGCAGGGCGGCGCGCTTGTCCGCGAGGAACAGCCGCCAGTCCTTCCCGGCCAGCGCGAGAATCAGATTCAAGTGGCGTCGCACGGTTCCCCCTGCGCGACGGGCACGGGCCGGCGGAGCGTTTCCAAGCGGCCCGGCGGCGTGTGGAACGTGTCGAGTTTGATACCATCGCTGAGAACCAGCCCGAGCGCCCGGCCGAGTTGCTCCGGACTTTCGGCGGACAGTCGAAGTCGCCGGCCGACGATCTCGAGTTCGACGCCCGCTTCCATGCGCTTGCGTAACCCTTTGACGAAGAAGTGGGCCACCGTCTCCCGGAGTTGTCCGTACAGGACGGCCCGGTCGGTCGGCGAGTGGCGGACGAGATCCGCCGGCTTACCCTGCGCGACGATCCGGCCCTTCTCGAGGACCGCGATGCGGTCGCAGCCGTACTCCGCTTCGTCCAAGTGGTGGGTCGTCAGCAGCACCGCGTGCCCCGCTTCGCGGAGGCGGTGCAGGTCGGCGAAGAGGGCGTCCCGCGATTTGGGATCGAGCGATGCCGTCGGTTCATCGAGGAGCAGCAGCGGCGGATCGTGGAGCAGCGCGACCGCCAGATTCACGCGCTGCTTAATCCCGCCGGACAGGGTGCCGACGCGGTCGAAGGCCCGATCCGTCAAGCGGACGCGGTCGAGCGCGGTCGCCACGCGGCAATTGAGTTCGTAGCCCGTCAACCCGTAGAGCCGGCCGAAGAAGGCGAGGTTCGCCTCGGCGGAGAGTTCGTCGTAGAGGGCGGGTTCCTGCGGGACGAGCCCGATCTTCTTGGCGTAGGCGCAGGGGTTGGCATCGCGGCGGATGCCGCACGCGGACACGGATCCGCTGCGGGGTTCGATGATTCCAGCGGCGACCGCGAGGGTCGTGCTTTTGCCGGAGCCGTTGGGGCCGAGGAGGCCGACGATTTCGCCGCGGTGGACGTCGAGCGACACCCCGTCGAGGGCGACGGTGCTGCCGTAGCGCACGCAGATGTCCGCAATCGAAAGGGCCAGTCGGCGCGGCATGGTCGATCCGCTGGGGAAGGCTGGCGTCCCAGCCAGCCACCGGGGATATAGCCGGATTCGCCGAACCGCGTCAAGGTGAAGCGAACTCTCGGGTGCACCAACGGAATCTGGCGACACAACGCGGAGTCCGGGGAGTATCGCCGTTCGCTCCGCGAACGGGCCTTTCGCGATCCCGGTGGTTCGGTCATCGGGGAAATCCGGCGGCGAAGGGTCGTGATCCCGCTCGTCCAACCGACCCTTGAAATGGCGATTCCACCGGCGAAGATACTCCACTCGCACCTCCAACCACCGGATGAGCCATGATCGTCGGCGTGCCAAACGAAATCAAAACCCACGAATACCGCGTGTCGATGGTCCCCGTCGGCGTCGAAGACCTCACACGGGCCGGGCATAAGGTGCTCGTGCAAGCCGGGGCCGGGTTCGGCAGCGGCATCTCGGACGATCTCTACGTCGCCAACGGGGCCGAGATCGTCGGTGCGGCCGCCGACATTTGGAAGCGCGCCGACATGATCGTGAAGGTCAAGGAGCCGCTTCCCGAAGAATGGCTACACATGCGGCCCGGGCAGTTGATCTTCACCTACTTCCACTTCGCCGCCGACGAGAAGTTGACGCGCGCGGTCATCGACTCCGGGGCCACCGCCGTGGCCTACGAAACCATCCGCGATGCGAAGGGCACCCTTCCGCTACTGACGCCGATGAGCGAAGTCGCGGGGCGCATGAGCATCCAAGAAGGGGCTAAGTTCTTGGAGCGCCCATTCGAGGGCCGCGGGATTCTGCTCGGCGGCGTCCCCGGTGTCGCCCCGGCCACGGTCGTCGTCCTCGGCGGCGGGGTCGTCGGCGCCAACGCGGCCAAGGTCGCAGCCGGTCTCGGAGCGAATGTGTTCCTGCTCGACATCAACCTCGACCGTCTGCGCTACCTCGACGACGTGATGCCGCCGAATGTGACGACCCTCTTCAGCAACCGGCACAATATCCTCGACTGCCTGACCCGGGCCGACTTCGTGATCGGGGCGATCCTGATCCCCGGGGCGAAAGCCCCGCACCTCGTCCGCCGCGAGGATTTGAAGCTCATGCCGCCGCGCGCCGTGATCATCGACGTGGCCATCGACCAAGGCGGCTGCTTCGAAACGAGCCGACCGACGACGCACGCCAACCCGACCTACATGGTCGACGACATCGTGCACTACTGCGTGACGAACATGCCGGGCGCCGTCGGCCGCACCAGCACCTACGCCCTCACGAACGTGACGATCCCCTACGCCGTGCAACTGGCGAACAAGGGGCTGATCGCCTGCTTGGAGAATCCGGGATTGCTCGTGGGGGTGAACATCCACGCGGG
>JANOSQ010000427.1:0-3551 GCA_031415915.1 Fimbriiglobus sp.
CCCTCGCGGACATCGTGAAGAAGAAGAAAGAGGAGAAGGGGGTTCTCCCCAAGCTCGAGTTCCAGTTCGCGGAGGAAGTCCGCTACCAGTTCGTGATCAGGATGCTCGACGACGCCAAACTGGCCGGGTTCGAGAAGATCAGCCCGACGCTCTTGGGCAAAGGGCCGAAGAAGTCGCCGGCGCCGTGATGTTTTGGGTCAGAGCCGGACGCGTTAGCGACGTTCGACGCGAGTACGTCGCTGACGCGTCCGGCTCGGAAAGAAACCCTCGCGAATCGCTTGTGTCGCCGAGCACGATCAGCCGATTTCCCGCAACCCCGCGCCGCGGGACGAGTTCCGCAAAAATTCGGGAACTGTCACGGACGTGCAACGTCAGAGCTATGGTCAGAGGAAGTCCCGATGGAGGCGACACCGCAAGTCTTTCGAATTGTCCGAGTCCAAGTCTCGTGCCTGATTCTGGTTGCGCTCGGTCTACTCGCCACCGCTCCGGCGGCGGCCCAAACGCAATCGACCGTGCCCAGCCCGGCGCCGAAAGCGCCGGACGCCGATCCCAATGCGAAGTTCCAGTTCGACAAAGACCGGCTCTTCGTGAAGAGCATCAAAGACGAAAAACCGCTCGGGGACGAAGGCGACGACCGAGACGAGTTCCACGCGTACAACTCGCTGGTGCTCCACGCGTTGCAGTTCGGGCAGATCGATTTGGACGCCGCCGGCCGGCGGGATGTTTCCTACAAGGATTTGTTCGCCAAGAACCGCGGCGATTACCGATTCGAGCTGATCCAGTTCCAAGGGCGGTTGAAGCGGCTGAAGAAGATCGAACCGAATGAGTACCTCAAAGAACGCGGGATCAAGGAGCTGTACGAGGCGTGGGTGTTCCCGTCCAACGATAACAACCCCGTCTGCTTCCTGATGCTCGAAAAGCCGGCCGGGGTCGAACCGCACGAAGATTTCCCGTCGTCGTACCCTGTGACCGCGACGGGCTATTTCTTCAAGCTCTTCTCCTACCAGTCCAAGGAGCCGAGCGAGAAGTACAAGGGGAAGTTCCTGACGCGGAACGCCCCCTTCATGGTGAGCAAGTCGATGTCGGTGCGACCGATTGAGGACAACGACGGCGGCGGGCCTTGGCGGGAGGTCTTCTTACCCGCCGTGCTGACGTTCCTCGGGCTGGCCGTGGTCTTCGCGCTCGGCGTGACCTGGTATTTCCGCCGCGGGGATCGCCGGGCGATCAAGATTCTGGAGTCGAAGAAGGGCAACCCCTTCGACGATGGCGCCGGTTCGCCGGCCGAGAGTCCGAACAACGCAGAATAATGACCCGATCCAGAATTTCACCGCAGAGAAGGAAGAGAACGCGGAGAAAACGAATCGATGACTCCTACTGGTTTGTCGGCTCTCGGCGTCCTCATCTTTCTCTGCGGTGAAAATGTCTGATTTCGATTGGTCTCAAATCGGGGATTTTCCCCGCGCTTGTGAATTTCCGATGTGGTAGTCTTCAGTCAGTCGCCATTCGCGCGGCCGGAGGCATTCGTCATGGCCAAGCCGAGCAAGTCCGAACGGGCCGAGACGCCCGACAAATCCGACAAACAATCGGTCATCAACCTCGTGAACGGGGCGGAAGAAACGCCGTCCGAGCGCTTGGTCAAGAAGCACCTGCCCGCCTGGGTCATCAGCGGTGGGCTGCACGTCGTCCTCGCCCTCGGGGCACTGGGGTTGACGATCCTCTTCCCGAAAGCCAACGCGAATCCGGGCCGGGACGAAACCCCCATGGCCGTGGACGAGCGCAAAGACGAACCGGATAAGAAGGATCTGACCAACGAGAACGAAGGGCTCGATTCGAAGATCGAGACCGCGGTCCAAGCGACAGTCGAGAAGGAAGTGAACGTCCAGAACGACATCACGACCCCCGATCCGATCGGGATGCCCGACGCCACCGCGATGACGCCGGTCGAAAGCCTCAAGACCCTCGGTCAGCCGAACGAGAACGCGATCGACCCGGGCAACTTGACCAACATCCCCGGTGCCGGCACGGCCGGGGACGGTGGCCAAAGCGGGTTGGCGAATCAAAGCCAAGCCACCAGCGGCCGCAGTGCCGCGACGCGGAATAAGATGGTCGCGCAGAACGGGGGCTCGTCGGAATCCGAACTCGCCGTCGCCCGCGGGCTCGCTTGGTTAAAGCTTCAACAGAAGAGCAACGGCTCGTGGGTCTTCGACGGTAGCCACAAAGACGAAGTGATCGCTTCGACGGGCATGAGCCTGCTGCCGTTCCTCGCCGCCGGCCAGACGCACAAAACCGCGAAAGATCCGAAGGACAACAAGTACCAAAAGACGGTCATGTCCGGCCTGACCTTCCTCGTCGCCAGCCAGAAGCCGGACGGCAGCTTCAAGGGCGCCGGCAACATGTACTCCCACGCCATCGGCACCATCGCCCTCTGCGAAGCCTTCGGCATGACCACCGACAAGGCGCTGCTGCAGCGCCCGGCCCAAGCCGCGATCAACTACATCATGGCCGCCCAAGGGGTCAACGGCAGCTGGGGCTACCAAGCCAAAAGCAACGGCGATACCTCCATCGTCGGCTGGCAACTGCAAGCCTTGCAAAGCGCCAAGCTCTGCAAGGATCTCGTCGTCCGCAAAGATGTCATCGACAAAGCCAGCAAGTTCCTCGACACCGTCGCCCAAGGCTCGGCCAAATCGACCTACGGCTACAGCACCCCCGGCGCCGGCCCGACCACCACCGCCGTCGGCTTGCTCTGCCGGTATTACGTCGACGGTTGGGGCGCCCAGCACCCCGGCATGAACGCCGGCGTCGAGTTCCTGACCAAGACGTGGTCGCCCGAGAAGGGCAAGAGCTACGACATGTACTACTACTACTACGCCACCCAAGTGATGCACTTCTTCGAAGGGGACGTCTGGCAGAAGTGGAACGCCGCGATGCGCGACATGCTCATCAAGCTGCAAGTCTCGGACAAAGCCAAACCCGCCACCGACGGCTCGTGGGATCCGGACAAGGCCCCTTGGATGGGCAGTGGCTGCGGTCGCCTCGGCACCACCTGCATGTGCTTGCTGACGCTGGAAGTCTACTACCGCCACATCCCGCTTTACCGCCGCGATACCGCCGGCGCCAAGGAACTCGAACGGGGCAAGTGATCGGGGATTGGAAGGAAACGCAAACCGACCGGGCCGAGGCCCGGTCGGTTTTTTCGTTGCCGACGCGAATCACGAGCCGGACGCGTGAGCGACGGACGACGAGGAATTCAGCTCACCGAAATGGGATTGGTCCGTCGCTCACGCGTCCGGCTCGTACTGCCAGTCGCGCCCTCACTCGTCCCACTTCACGAAGGCTTCCAGCGCGTAATACTCGGGCAGCCCCAGCAGGTCGTAGGTTTTGGCCGTGCCGAGGTTGCGGTCCTCGGCACGCTGCCAGAATTCCCGGCGGTCGGCGCCGCCGGGGAACATCGCTTTGTCCTTCTGCGATTGGTGCCGGAAGATCGCTTGCTTCTTCCGCTCGATCACGTCCGGGCTGAGCGGCACGGCCATCTCGATTTCGTGCGGCTCCCA
>JANOSQ010000428.1:0-4609 GCA_031415915.1 Fimbriiglobus sp.
GGGCCCATCGGTCGGGTGGTCTGTCTCGACGCGACGAAGATCAAGGACAAAGGCCCCGCCGTCGTGTGGGACACCTACAAGCGCAAATACGCGGTCGCCAACAACAATTTCCTCTCGAAGCGCTTCGGCCTCGCCAGTCCGGCCCTCGCCGACGGGATGCTCTACATGCCCGATGACGGTGGCGAGATGCACGTCTTCGACGCGAAGGACGGCGAACTCCTCTGGCGTTGGAAGTACGGCGGCGTCGCCCGCGGCGCGCCGCTCGTCGCCGGTGGCAAGCTCTACATCTTCGATGTGGGGGCCAAACTCGCGATCCTGAACAAAGTCGGGCGGGCTGCTCCGGCACCGGCCGACATCGTCGAGCACACCTTTCGGGCCAAGGCAGGCATGGGAGCGGTCGAGACCAACGGCACACCGATCGCGGTGAACGGGAAGTTCTACTTCCAGACCCGCGAAGACACCTACTGCATCGGCGATCCCGCGGCGAAGGTGACCGAAGCCAAGTACACGCCGATGGCCGAGGAAGCGAAATTCGATCCGAAAGCCGCCCCGGCCGCGGTCATGCTCTACCCTGCGGAGTTGACGAGTTCGCCCGGTCAATCGGTCACGGTCACCGTGAAATTCGTGGACGCGAATGGCCGGGAACTCCCCGCCCCGGCGGATGCGAAGCTCGAATGGAGCCTGCCGCTGCCGGCGAAAGCGCCGAATGGTGCTCAACCCCCGGCTCTGCCCGGCGAGGTCAAAGGGGATGGTTTCAAAGGCACCGTGACCATCGGCAAAGTCCCGCCGAGTTCGGCCGGTGTGGTTCAAGTCAAGTCCGGGGCTTTGACCGCCAAGGCCCGCATTCGCGCGGCCGCGGGACTACCGTTCAAGCCCGACTTCGCCAAAATCCCGCTCGGCGCTGCCCCCGGCGGCTGGGTGAACACCCAAGGCAAGTTCGTGATGGTGAAGGACGGCGAGAAGCCCGTACTCTTCAAAGTCAACGACAACGGCGCCCCGCCGATCGCCAAAGCGAATGCTTACATCACGCCGACGAACTCCAAAAATTACACGATTCAAGCGGACATGAAAGGGGGCGATGTCGAGGACGGTAGTTTCCCGGATATGGGCCTCCTGAGCCATCGCTATCTGTTCGTACTCGACGGCAAAACCGATCCGGACAAGAAGAAGCGGCAACTCCGGCTCGTCTCGTGGGAAGCGCGGGATCGGGTGAATGTCGCGATGGATTTCGATTGGAAGCCGAAGGCGTGGTACACCCTGAAATTCATGGTGGAAGTCGATCCGTCCGGCAAGTCGAGCCAACTCCGCGGGAAGATCTGGGAGCAGGGCCAACCGGAACCCGAGAAGTGGACGATGGAATTCAAAGATACCAACCCCAATACGGAAGGGGCCGCGGGGCTGTACGGGTATATCTCCAACGCCAATTCGATGCCCGCGTGCACCGTCCATTACGACAACGTCAGCATCGTCCCGAACAAGAAATAGTCGCACCCCAGAACTCCCGAGGAACCCCTCATGACCTCTAGCATTCGGCCCATCATCGCCATCGTGGCCACGCTCGTCGTGGCCACGATCGGCATCGCTGTTATCGTCAAGAACGCGGCCAATCCCGTGCTGGTCGCCGCCCCAGCGACCCCTTCAAACGAGGCGGCGCCCGAGCCGAAACCGGAACCCAAGCCCGAGCCGAAACCCCAACCCGTTCCGCCGATGCCGAAGCCTCCGCTGGAAGCTCCGGGCTCCAAGGCCGGCAAGTCGGATCTCACCATGTTCGGCGGCACGCCCGGCCGCAACATGATCAACACCGTGGATAAGAACATCCCGGACAAGCCCGACCCCAACGACGACAAAGTGCTGAAGTGGAAGGCCGACCTCGGCTCGCTCTCCTACGGCGGGCCGACCATCGCCAATGGAAAAGTGTTCATAGGCACCAACAACAGCCGGCCGCGCAATCCGCGGGACTCCAAGAAGAACGAGGACGGCGACGTCGAACCGATCGACAAAGGCATTCTGATGTGCTTCGACGAAGTCACTGGCAAGTTCCTCTGGCAGGCCGTGCACGACAAACTCCCCGGCGGCCAAGTGCGCGACTGGCCCGACATCGGCGTCTGCTCCGCCCCGCTCGTCGAAGAGAAATTCGTCTATTACGTCAGCAACCGCTGCACGCTCGTCTGCCTCGACATCAACGGCATGTCCGACGGCAACCAAGGCATCACCACGGAGAAGTACGCCGAGAAGACCGACGCCGACGTGATCTGGGAATACGACATGATCAAGGAACTCGGCGTGTTCCCGCACAACAGTTCCGTCGCTTGCCCGATGGTCATCGGCGATCTCATTTACCTCGTCACCGCCAACGGCGTCGACGAGAACCACAAGAACATCCCCAAGCCGCAGGCCCCGAGCTTCATCGCCGTCAACAAAAAGACCGGCAAGCTCGACTGGAAGAGCGCGCTCCCCGGCAACAACATCATGCACGGGCAATGGTCGAACCCCGCCTACTCGGACGCCGGCGGCGTCAAGCAGGTGATCTTCCCCGGCGGCGACGGCTGGCTCTACTCTTTGACCACGGACAAAGGCGCTCTCGTTTGGAAGCTCGACGCCAATCCGAAGAACACCGTCTACGACCTCGGCGGCTTCGGCGAGAAGAGCGACTTCATCGGCACGCCCGTCGTCGAGAACGGGATGCTCTACATCGGCACCGGCCAAGACCCCGAACACCTCATGGGCATCGCCCACTTCTTCTGCATCGACATCAAAAAAGCGGTCGATAACGCCAAGAAGAACAAAGAGCTCGACGTCTCACCCGAACTCGTGGATAAGGTCGGCAAAGACGAAGAAGGCAAACCGAAGATCACCGGCAAGCCGAACCCGCACACGGCGGTCGTGTGGCATTACGGCGGCGCGGACGACCGCAAGTTCGTCCCGCGCGACTTCAAGTTCGGGCGCACCATGAGCACCGCGAGCATCGTCGATGGCATCCTCTACATCAGCGAGATCTGCGGGTACTTCCACTGCCTCGACGCCAAGACCGGCAAGAAATTCTGGCAGATGGACACCAAAGGCGAGATCTGGGGTTCGCCCTACTCGGTGGACGGCAAGATCTACTTGGGGGCCTCGGGCGAGCTGTTCGTATTCAAACACAACAAGACGCCGAACTCTATCGACGAGATCGACATCCCGGACGCGAAAGATCAAAAGGATTTCAACGAGAAGCTCAAGGCCAAGCGCAAGCAGGTCGAAGCCGAGAACTTGCTTTCGAAAGTCGAGTTCGACGCCCTGATCCGCAGCACGCCCGTCGTGGCCAACGGCACTCTGTACGTCATGACCGAGAAGACGCTGTACGCGTTCAAATCCACCAAATGAGTCCTTGGTCATTCGTCATTCGTCATTCGTGCTCCGCCGATTCCGAATGACGAATGACGACGGACGAATGACTCCCTCTTGAGAACAAACCCGTGATCGACACCCCCGGCAAACCGACCCCCGTGACCGGTGCCACGCTCGACGAGAAGATCGCGAACGCCCGCACCGCGCTCGACGCCCAAGTGCGCGAGGTCGTGCGCTGGCACTTCGACCCGGCCACTGGCACGCCGTTTTGGCTCGACAAAGCCAAGACGTTGGACTTCGACCCGCTCAAGGACGTGAACGGGTTCGACGACATCAAGAAGTTCCCCGTCTTCGAGGACGACTGGCTCCGCGGGGGCCCCGTGCGGCGCTGGGTGCCCAAAGGCTTCGGCGACAAGCCGGTGTACGTCTTCGAAACCGGCGGCACCACGGGCTTGCCCAAGAGCCGGATCGTGCTCGACGACTTCAAAATCGACTACGAGATGATGTCCGACACGCTCCCGGAGAAGTCCTTCCCCAAGGGGAGCAACTGGCTGATGCTCGGGCCGTCCGGCCCGCGGCGGTTGCGGTTGGCCATCGAGCACCTCGCCCAATACCGCGGCGGGATTTGCTTCGCCATCGACCTCGATCCGCGCTACGTGGTGAAGTGCTTGAAGGCCCGCAAGATCGCCGAAGCCCAAGCGTACAAGGATCATTGCATCGATCAGGCGATCACGGTTCTCGCGGGTGGCCACGACATCAAGTGCATGTTCACCACGCCGAAGCTGCTCGCCGCGTTCGACGAAGCCCTCCGCAACGGCAAGCTCGAAGACAAATACCGCGAACTCGGCAAGTCGGTTCCTCCGGGCGGACTGCGCTCGATCAAGAGCGCGGGCATCACGGGCATTTTCAGCGGCGGTACCGAATTCACCCCGCAGTTCACCCGCGAAGCCTACGAAGAAATGCTCGACAACGGCGACGTCTACATGACGCCGACCTACGGCAACACCCTGATGGGCCTCGCTTGCAGCAAGCCGATCGGGCCGGAGGACGGCTTCAAGATCTCCTACTACGCCCCGCAACCGCGGGCGGTGATCGAGGTCGTGAACCCGAAGAACTTCGAGGAAGTCGTGCCCTACGGGGGCACCGGCCGCGTGTTGCTGAGCACCTTCACGAAGGAATTCTTCGTCCCCCGCTTCCCCGAGCGCGACGAGGGTGAGCGGGAGAAGCCGTTCGACAAGTACCCGTGGGACGGTGTCAGTGGAGTCCGCCCGTTCGCCGAACT
>JANOSQ010000429.1:0-2715 GCA_031415915.1 Fimbriiglobus sp.
ACGGTGTACTTGCCCGTGACCGTGAGGGAGTTCTCGCCGGCGGCGGCGACCAGCACCAAGATGTCGGCTTTGCCGAAGTCGAAGGTGAGTTTCAGGCCGTCGGCTTCTTTGCTCCAAACGCCGGTGGGCTTGGCTTTGTCGTCTTTCTTGTCTTCGGCGCGGGCGGCGCCCAACCCGGCGAGGGCCACGGCCAACAGGGCGGTCAACAGACGGGTCATCGGAGTCTCCACGGGAAATGGGGTGGCCGGAGCGGCCGGCCGGGACAGTATAGGGAGTCGGGCGGGGATCAGGTGGCTTCGACCTCGGCGGATTCCAAGACGCGGAGTTGCGTTTGGTTGCGCCCTTCGAGCTTTGCCCGATTCATCGCTTCGGCTGCGAGTTCGCGCAGTTTGTCGTACGTCGTCGGGGTGCTCCCCTCGACGACGACGAAGCCGAGGCTAATGGTGAGGTCGATCTTTTGTCCGTTGAACCGGATGTCGGCCTCTTCGACGGCGGCCCGGAGCCGCTCGGACAGGATTTCGGCGCCGGCGCGGTCGGTCTCGGGGGCGATGATCAAAAACTCTTCCCCGCCGACGCGGCCGACGGCGTCGGTATTGCGGAGAGTCTGCTGAAGGATCCGCGCCAAGCTGACGAGGGCGTGATCCCCGCCGGAGTGGAAGTGGCGCGTGTTGATCTGCTTGAAGCGGTCGGCGTCGATGAGGCCGACGGCGAGCGAAGTGCCATTCCGAGCGCGGCGCAGCAGTTCCTTGCGGGCGATCAAGTCGATGGCCCGGCGATTCGGCAGCGCCGTCAGCGGGTCGGTCAAGGCCATCTTTTCGAGGATCTGGTTCGACGCGCGCAATTCTTGGGTGCGCTCCGCGACGCGTTTCTCCAATTGTTGGTTCAGCGTGCGCATTTCCTCGAGCAAGCGCTCGTGGCTCCGTTCGAGGAGGAGTCCGCGGGCGACGTCTTTGAGGTGGGCGAGCAAATCTTCCCCGCGCCACGGTTTGAGGATGAGCCGGTCGATCTGGCAGCAGTTGATCGCCTCGGCGGCGTCCTTGAGCTTGGCGGTGCCCGAAAGGAGCACGCGCGCCGTCTGCGGCGAGACTTGCCGGACCCATTCGAGGAGGGCGAGCCCGCTGGCGTCGGGCAGTTGGAGGTCGGTGACGACGATATCGACGGGTCGGTAGCCGACGATACTCTTGGCCTGTTCGGCGGTGCCGGCGGTGAGCAAGTCGAAATCTTGGCCGAGTTGGCGCGTCAACAAGGCGAGGATCGACGGTTCGTCGTCGACGACCAATACCGAACAGCGGTAGCGGGCGGTCACCATCGGTGGGGTACGACTCGGATCCGCGGAAAAGGCGTCCTGCCGGTGTAATTCGACCAAGTCCCTGCCTCCGTGCGGGGGTGTCCCAGTATTCGGGGAACTCGTTCACGCAATGCGTAACTTTCAGAGACTAGTGCGCATTTTGGGACGCATCGTCCATTTTTCGGCCAAGAATCGGAAAAGATTGCCTAGATTCACGACAGTGCCAATTGTAGAGCTTGCGCTCGGTGTGATCGAAATTCGGGTTTTTCGCCGGCCGCATACGGGCCATTTGGGAAGCGGGAAGGGCTGGGCGGGAAAAAACGGTCAATTTTCGACGGAGTCGCTTGATCGAAGCGAGGAAGCGGTTACAATCGGTCAATTGAAGTGAAGGGGATATGAACGCCTCGACACTGGCGAAGTTGGCCACTTGCCGCCGTCGCTCGACCCCACTGGCAGCCGCGCGGGGACTCCGTTTCCCCCCTGCCCCTTGCCCCAAGGCAACCCCGGGTCGAGCCATCGGACGTATCGGCGAGAATCCGAGTCGGATTGGGTCTCCGTCAGGGGTACAGGGAGCGCCCCTGTATTGAAGCCGTCGAGGGCGAACACCCCTTTCACCGATGCTCTGGTCGCCGCCGGTTCGCCGTCGCGCCCACCATCATTTCCCCGGACGCCCCCGCGTGCATGGATGCACCCCGACCGTAGGATTCGGTCACCCAGACAGCCGGCCCGTGGCCGTGCTCGGGAACGCGTGGCATCCGGCCAACTGCATCCGCCTTATTGGGGGAAGAATTATGCCCGCCGCCGCACGACGAACCCGCCACGTTCCGTCGGCCAAAGTGACGGACGAAACCGTCGTCACCACGTTCTCGTCCGACCTCCTCACACCCGAAGAAGAGCGGGAGCTGCTCACCAGCTTCTGGGATTGCAAGAACGAACTCGTGCGTGTGCTCCTGAGGCACTTCCCCGACCTGCGCGCCGTCCGTCCGCCCCTCGAACCGTGGCCGATGGCCCAGTTCATCCGCGACAATTGCACCGATGCGACCCGCGAAGTCCTCGCCGTCCGCCGTCTGCACACGCGCTACGTCCACTACAAGCACCGCCTCGCCAGCGCCAACATCCGCCTCGCGGCCCACGTCGCCAAGCGGTTCCGCCACCACAGCCTCGCCTACACCGACCTCCTCCAAGAAGCCGTCTGCGGCCTCATGCAGGCGATCGACCGCTTCGACGTCAGCCACGGCACCCGCTTGGCCACTTACGCCACGTGGTGGATCCGCCAGACGCTACAGATCGCCGTCGCCCGCCAGAGCCACTTGGTCAGCCTCAGCCCGCACCACTTGCAGGAACTCGGCCTGCTCCAGCAGGAATCGGAAGCGCTCGCCCACGGCGGCAAGCACCTCCCGACCCCGCAGGAGCTCGCCACCCGCACC
>JANOSQ010000430.1:0-2373 GCA_031415915.1 Fimbriiglobus sp.
ACTACCGTAACGGCATCCGACTCTCGAAGAAGGAGATGGAGCCGTACGAGGCGCGGATGGAGCGCTCGCCGTCGCTTCGCAAGTACGACATCACGATCAAGCCGTGCGGCAGGTGAATCAAGTGCTGCCGCTCGCCTTATGGTGATATCGCAATCGTGAAAGGGACGCTCCAAGATTTCCAGTCGAAACACCCGACGACGGCGGAACTGATCGTCGAAATCGCGGACAGTTCGCTCTTCGAGGACACCACGACCAAAGCCGAGGAGAACCGGCTGCTGCTGATCTTCCGCGACCCCGCCCCGCTGCCCGAAGGGGGATTGGCGTATCGGACGTGCTTGAAGCTGAAGGAGACGGACAGCGCATCGCCGCTGGCGCTGCCGACGGCGGCGATCCGCATCGGAGATTTGCTGGGTGATAAATCAGTCAATGTTTTGCTTGCGAACTCAGCTCTATCAAGTGGGTTCCACGGAATT
The DNA here is from genome assembly GCA_031415915.1 of Fimbriiglobus sp. Taxonomy (GTDB): domain Bacteria; phylum Planctomycetota; class Planctomycetia; order Gemmatales; family Gemmataceae; genus JALHQU01. The sequence goes on from JANOSQ010000430.1 coordinate 474, forward strand.
TGGACTGGCCGCGTCCTGTGACGAAGCTTCTTGCACGACCGGAGATTGCATGGGTTGAGACGGCATCTTAAAGTAAGCCATCGGTTCGCCCCGGTAACCTTGGCATCGCATGAAAAGCTGTAGACACAAAGGGGTAGGAGTAAGCTCAGCAACCTTGGCGGTCAGGTGAGTGTTAAATCCCGAGTTTTCGCTTAGTAGTCCAAGGGCTCTTAAATGATCCAGCTCGCGATCAATCCTGTGAAAATCGTCACTTGCAGTAACCAATCGGATTTCGTGCTCGTCAACGACGAACTGACGCGCATATACCCAGCCTGCGGGAGCCGCTTTCTCACTTCTCTCACAAGCATATCGAAGTATCTTTGCCTGAAGTGACGTAAGTTGACCCAGCAGGATCGTGAAAATTAAATTGCTTTCGTCCTTCCCATCGGGTGTACAGGACGAAGCGAGTAGACCTGCCCATAGTTCTTGAACAAGCTCGTCGTCGGACCATGAAGCCTTCTCAAGGACTTCATGAACTATTCTGGGATGTGCATGATTCTCGTCAAGATTGATGCCTTGCTGCTCCATTTTTGACTGGGCAGTTGTCAAAAGTGCCACCAAATTTGATGAGCGATACGTATTGATTTTGTCCTCGAGCAATAATCCAATAGCCCCGGCAGCGGGCATACAAATTTTGCCCAGAAAATTCATTGCTCCTTTGACGGTTCCTGCCAATGCTTTCGAGGCGATCAACGCTGTGCCGAGGGTCGCTGTTGCGGTCAAAGCATGACCAGCTAAGGCTACTTGATCTGGTGTCATACAAGCCTCCACCTTAATCTTGAATTTCCTTGACCAGTTGTCTTCGACCTCCAGCTATCGCTTCAAGATCGCATCACCCCACCATCGGCACCACTAGATACAGATAGTGCTCGCCCAGGCGGAAGATCGCGCGGTCGCGGGCTTCGGTCATCTCCAACTGGATTGTCGGCTCGCCGTCGGTGGCGCGGAGCATCTCCGTCAGGTAGGCCGGGTCGAAGGCGATGTCGATCTCGGGGCCGTCGTACCCCGGCAGCGCCATCTCCACTTCGCTCGAACCCGTTTCCGGGCCGCGGGCTTGCAGGGTCAGCTTGCCCGGTTCGAAGTGGAAATCGACGCGTTTGCTCTCGTCGTCGGTCGTGATCGCCGCTTGGCGGATCCGCGCGAAGAACTCGCTCGACGGCAGCGTCAGTTTCACCGCCATCTTCTTCGGGATGAACTGCTGGTACGGCGGGAAGCGGCCCTCGACCAAGCGCGTGTAGATCATCGCCCGCTCGGTTTGGAACAGGGCATCGTTGGTCTTGAGCGCGATGCGGATCAGCTCGCCGTCGTCGGCGAGGTTGCGTTCGAGCAACTGGATCGCCTTTAGCGGGATCAGGTGCGATTGCGGCTTGGCGTCCTCGTCGCCGTGGATGTCGGCGGGGCCGTCGGTCATGGCGAGGCGCTTGGTGTCGGTGGCGACCAATCTGGCCCGGCCCTTCTCGGCTTCCCAGAGGATCCCGGTGACGGCGTAGCGGGTGTTTTCGCGCTTCTCCGCGGCGAAGACCGTGCGCTTGATCATCGTCCGCAGCACGCCGGCTTTGACCTCGTGGTAGCGTCCGCCGGCGTCGAAGATCGGAAGGTCGGGGAACTCGTCGGGCACGCCGCCGGGGAGTTCGTACTTGCTCGAGCTGAGCTTGATGCTCGTGTTCTCTTCGCCGGCGTCGATGGTGATCTCGGGTTCCGAGGATTCGCGCAGGATCGAAATGAGCTTGACCACCGGCAGGATCGCGGCCCCGGCGCGCTGGACCTTCACCCCGCGCAGCTCGTAGCGGATGCCGACTTCGAGGTCGGTCGCCATGAGCGTCAGGGCGTCGTCGTGGGTGACGGCTTTGATGTTCGAGAG
>JANOSQ010000431.1:0-12773 GCA_031415915.1 Fimbriiglobus sp.
GGGTCTCGGCAACCGGGACTCCAAAGAATCGCGAGGACGGGTTCATTCCGAAGGAAAGGGAGCGTTTTTCAACACCCTGCTAGTCTAGTTTTGGTGCTCTATGATAGCGTTTGGCGACACGGGGTGGCTCCGGTGTGAGAGTTGATGAAAGGGCGGAACATAGCTGAGCTCTCTCCACCATGTGGACGCGTATTACGCGCCCGATCACTCCGAGCCGGGCATGATTCGCTCGGCGTTGAAAGTTGTCCGCGAACTCTTCGGGATGGATGCAGCCGCTACTTTCGGCCCGAAAAAGCTAGTCGGTCTCCCGAATCCACTCCTCGTAGAACCGCCGTCGCGCCACCGTCCACGCGGCATAGGCCCCCGCGAGAAGATCGTCGGGTACGACCCAGGACGTCTCGTTCGTGCAGCCAATCAACCATAGGCAGCCACCCTCCTCGGTTTCGACCGACTTCGGGTCTATCACACCTTCGGGGACGAATCCGAGGTACGGTGTATCGCCCACCGCCGCGCAGAAGAAATGCCCGCGGCGCTCCCCTTTGATCAAACCCGACCCGGAGCGCCAAGGGAGTCCGACGATTTCCTCGCGCATCACCGCCAGCGCCCGCTGCAGCTCGAGCCGGTACGACTCGCCGGATTGAACATCCGGCTCGGAACCCCCCTCTTCGAAAATCGAGGGGTCGGCGGCGAAGAGCCACATGATCTCGGCCGCGTTTTCGATGGGCCGCGCTTCCACGCCGACCGAGGTCGCCGCTTGCGAGAGCTTCCGCTTGACCCGCGATTCCAGCTCCAGCAGCCGATCGAGTTCCTCGTCCGGGAAGAACGTTTGCAGAACGACCCGCGCGTGCGGGCTACCGATCCGGTCGATCCGCCCGTGACGTTGCACCAGTCGCATCGGGTTCCACGGGAGATCGAAATTGACGATCTTCCGGCACTGCTGGAGGTTCAACCCTTCCGCGAGCACGTCGGGGCGACGAGGATGTCGAACTCGTCCTTCCCTTGACCCCGGCCGACCGACTCCGGGGCGAACCCGCCCACGGCCACCTGACGCGTGACGCTACTGCGGCTATCGGATCCCGACACTGCGGCGATGCGACCGCCCTCACCCGAACATCCGCACCAGTGGCGTGCCCTCCGTTAGAGCGATCTCCCTCCCCAAACGATCCGCGACCGGTCCTTGCGGGTCGATACCCAGAGCGTGATACATCGTCGCCGTCAGGTCGGCGGGAGAAACCGGGTTCTCGGCCGGGGCACCCGCGATCTTGTCGCTCGCGCCGTAGAGGCTGCCGCCACGGATGCCGGCGCCCGCGAGGACGGCGGAATAGCACTTCGGCCAATGGTCGCGGCCGGCGGCACTCCCGTTGACCCTCGGCGACCGGCCGAATTCCCCGATCCAAACGACGAGCGTTTCTCCTAGCAATCCCCGCGTCGAAAGGTCGTCGAGCAGCGCCGAGAAGGCTCGATCCGCCGGGGGCATCAGGCGGTCTTTCAAGCTCGGGAAATTGTTGCCGTGGGTGTCCCAGAAAGTTTGTCCGTCGTCGGGCCAGTTCACCGTGACGAATTTCGTCCCCGCTTCGATCAGACGCCGGGCGAGCAAACAACTTTGGCCGTGCGCATGCCGGCCGTAGGCGTCGCGCATCTTCGGCGATTCGGCGTTCAGATCGAACGCTTTCGCCACCGCCGGGGCCATGAGCAGGTCGAGCGCCTTCTGTCGCAGACCCGCGTTGGCATCATTCCCACCGCCGGTGCGATCGAGCACCCGGCACAGTTCGGCCCGGGATTGCAATCGCTGGGTCGGCACATCGGGAGCGGGCGCCAACCCGCTCACGGCGAACTTCGGCGAATTCGGATTCCCCGTAATCAAGAACGGATCATACCCAGACCCGAGCCAACCGCCGTTCTGACCGGGCGCTTGACCGCCCGGTGCCGACGGGTGCGAAACGGCCCAGGGAAGCGTCACGGCATTTGGCAGCGCGCCCGCCCGGAACGTTTTTTGAACGACGGCACCGATGCAGGGGGCGTCCGACCGGCTTGGGCCATCGGCGTCGGAATTCAATTTGGCGGCCTTGCGACCGGTCAGCAAATGGTGGGTCGGGGACAGGTGCGCCGGGTCGGTGTGGGTCATCGAGCGAATCACGGCGTAATGCTTCGCCCGCTTCGCCAGCTCCGGGAAGTGTTCGCCGATCTGCAACCCGGGGACGGTCGTCGCAATCGGCTTGAACAAACCGCGGACTTCGAGGGGGGCGTTCGGCTTGGGATCCCAAGTCTCAATCTGGCTCGGCCCGCCCCACATGTAGAGGAGGATCACCGATTTGGCCTTGGCGGCGCTTCCGGAAGGCTCCGCGGCCAAGAGCGAAGCCAAACCCGCGCCGAGCGGCGCTAAGCAGCCCGCACGGAGCATTTCACGGCGACTCGGCCCACGGCAGGATTGGCGCATCGGAAGGAATCCAAGACGGGGGGCCGGCGGGAAGAACACAATACCCGAATCCCCCGAACGGAGCAATTGTGTTCGCCCTCTTTTCGAGGGACTGACATCCTGCTCAGAAGCCGAGCGTCGCGCCGTCGTACCGCCGGAGATCACTCCCGTCGTGGTCGTGAAGCGGTCGGCCGCGCCAATTCGGTCGCTACCGCCATCCTCGCCATGCCGGACCTGGATCAGCCGCACGTCATCGCTTTCAACGAGGTATTCAACGAAATCGCCCGTGGCGTCCTCATGGATCGGCTGCGGGAGCGGTTCCCGCATCAGATTCGCAAATTGGCCATGGAGCCCGGCGTTGGAGGAGGCGGACTCGATTTGCAACAAGATAGCGGATTGGCTCTGGTCAGTCGCTTGCCGTTCCTGCCGATTCGCGACATTGCCTTCGGTGGCACCACGGATGTGAATTTCATCGTCTTCGCCGCGACCGATGGCATCGATGGCTGGGCGAATAAAGGGGCCGGACTGGTCGCGGTGGAGGCACCGTTCGGCCAGATCTTTATCGCCTTCACCCATATGCAAGCGACCCGAGAGAAAAATATCCTGATATTCCCAGTCTGGCGTACCGGCAGGCGTCGGGAAACCATTGATGTTCAAGTCGCCAAGGAGAACGACCGGGAAATCCCAAAAGCGTGGGTCCCAACCACCCGTCGCCAGCAGCCGTCCATCGGGGCTGAAGGCGATCCCGTAGATCCGGTCGGTGTGCCCGTGGAGGATTCGGACTGGGCGACCGGTACCCGAATCCCACAAGCGCACGGTTTTGTCGGCGCTGGCCGTGGCCAAAAGCGATTCCGTGGAGCTCCATGCGACCCCGGCCACGAGCGCCTTGTGCCCCGTGAGCACCATGACTTCGGAGCCGTGCTCCGCATCCCAAATCCGAGCGGTTCGGTCATCGCCGGCCGACGCGACTCGTTCCCCGCCCGGGCTGTATGTGACGGCGAGCACCGGGCCCGCGTGACCCCGGAGGCTCCGCGTGCGCGGCGCAGCGGGGTGGGGATCTCGATCCGCCACCCAGACCACGATCGTTCGATCGTCGCTCGCCGATGCGAGGCGGGTGCCGTCCGGGCTGAACGCGAGGGAGTTCACCGCATCCGCGTGGGATCGCAGCACGACGGTCTCTTGGCCGGTGGCGGTGTCCCAGAGGCGGATCGTCTTGTCCCACCCACCTTCCGACTCCGTCAGGTGGACGCCGAGCAATGCCGTTCAGTTTCTGGGATCGACAATTTGGTACAGTTTTGGTACAGATATTGGCAATGCCACTCCGATACCACGCCCGTGTCGCGATTCTTCTTGTTGAAGAACTCTCTTCGTTTTTCTTAGAAAATTTAGGCATATCAGCGTCATCGAAGGTCGAACACAATGTGGCGAAATTGGCAGACGCGCCAGATTCAGGTTCTGGTACTCGCAAGGGTGTGGAGGTTCAAGTCCTCTCTTCCGCGGTGTTCGTCGCCCCCGCCGCCGGGGGCGATTTTTCGTTCGGAGATCGCAAGCCCTGCCTTTGATAGCGCGTCAAACTCGCGCAACTCGGCATATCCGGTAACCGGTAGCGATTATTCCGGCCCGACTCCTATCGCCTACGACCGTCGCAAAGCGTCCGCACGGTACAATTCGCTGCTCGCCCAGACCGGACAACCGGTTCAAGCGGCCCAACTCCCACCGTTTGTCGGAATGGCGGGGATGCGCCGCCGGTTCCGGGTGAAGGAAGGGCTCTGCCTCTTTCGATGATCGTTGCAACAAACGCGGTTGTCTCGGGACTAGCGATTGGTGGTGGTGAGCGAATGCCCGACGCGAGGAATTAGCCGGTGCGGTCGCCCCAGTTCCCCGAATCCACAGGAACTGCTTATCTTACGGGCGTTGACCGGTCGATGAAATTCGCGTCGGAACCTCAGCTTACCGCCGCCTGCCGAAGTTACCGGGCTGCCGAATACCGGCAACCCTGCGGGCGTCCCGCGGAAGGTACTGCCGAACCCAAATTGGCCCCGGTTCCCCGTCGATCGCCCCCGCGGTCGAGGGGTGACACCCGCCCGGCCGACCGGTTCAACGGATTGAACACGGCGGCCGTGCGGACACCCCACCGGGGACACGCGTTCGTAATGGAGTGCCCATGGCCATGAAAAAAGTGTTTACGACTGGGCAAGTCGCCAAGATTTGCAAAGTCGCCCCGCGGACTGTGTCCAAGTGGTTCGACAGCGGTCGGCTGAAGGGGTATCGCATCCCCGGTAGCCAAGACCGCCGGATCCCCCGCGAGCAGTTGATCCGGTTCCTCAAGGACCACAACATGCCGCTCGGCGATCTGGAAGAAGAAGAACTGCACAAAGTGCTGCTCATCGGCACCGAGAAGCTCTTCAACGACCGGATCAAGGAACTGCTGCCGGACGCCGAAGACTTCAAATTCGAGTACGCCAGCAGCGGCTTCCAAGCCGGCAGCCTCGCCCACAGCTTCAACCCGGATTCGATCGTGATCGACCTCTCGCTGGGCCGCAGCGAATCGATCCAGATCACCGCGAACCTGCGGAAGATCGATTCGTACTCCAGCACGCTCATCATCGGGCTGGCGGGCGAAGACGAAGCCGAACCGGACAAGCTGAAAGAGTACGGGTTCGACGACGTCTTCAAAAAGCCGTTCGACGTGGCCCTCCTCGGCGAACGCGTCCGCACCCTGGCCGAAGCCAAGCGCGAGAACTAATCCCCCGATGGTTCCGCGCGGAGACCCGGCCGGCTTTCCCCGGTCGACCGGGTCGCACCCGACGGCCCCGCATCACCGAGAAGGATCTCGGCGCGGGGTCGTTCGGCGTTTGGCACTCATCGGAGGAGGACTCGAGCCTCCTGCAAATCCCCGGGTTCGTTGACATTCCGATATTCTCCGGCGAATGGCAGCGCCCGGAGCGCGTGACCGTGCGCCATCAGCAGTCGCAGCGCTTCCGTGATGCCCATCTCCCCCGTCACGGCGTCGCGTGGGGTCTCCGCGAATTCGCGCAGGTGCTCCGCCGCGAGCAGATAGGCTCCGATCCCGCCGATCCATCCGCGCGGATCGACCGGCTTCTCGGCGAGGTCGGCGATGCGCTCTCCCGAGAGTTTGACGCCGAAATTCGCACGGATGCAATCGTCCGGGGCTCGCTCCCAGATTCCGACGGCGGGTGGATCCGGGAAGACCTCCGGGAACTCACCGCGCAGCGCGATGTCGCCCAGCAGGATCAGCGCAGGCCCGTGCAGCAGGGGGGCCACCGAGGCCGCCGCATCGGCCGAACCGGCCGGCGTCGCCTGAGGGCAAGAGACCCATCCCCCATCCAGCGCGCTCGCCCACGCGGGGACGAGCCGATCGGCGGCCGCGTGCACGACGATCGGCGGCGACGCTGTCAGATGCCGGTAACCGCGCCAGAGATGCTCGACCAGCGGGAGGCCGTGCACCGGCAGTAAGGGCTTCGGCAGCGACTCGGGATTGGCGGGGCCGATCCGCGTGCCTCGCCCGCCGCAAAGCAGCACGATTTGCAGCGGCTTCGACGGGTGCATCGCACCGACCTTGTCTTGAGGAAACACTTCGCTTATCCTTCTTGGTATCCCCAGTCCGACCTCCGTCCGCATTCGTACCGAGGCGCCACCGACCTCAGATGAGCCGACCGGTCTCCATCGTCGTCCCCACGTTCAATCGCTGCAGTATGACCCGCCAATTCCTGGACGGTCTGCTCGGATCGGACGAATCGCGCGGCTGCGACATCGTCGTCGTAGACGATTGTTCCACCGACGATACCCCAACGCTACTAGATAAATACGGCGACGCCATCCGGACGATCCGCCAACCGGTGAACCGCGGATACGGGCAGGCGGTCAACGACGGGACTGCGGCTGCGCGTCACGGGCTTATCGTCCAACTGAACAACGATACGATTCCACAACCGGGATGGCTCGCGGCCCTAATACAGTATGCGGAGCGGAACCCCACCGCGGCGGTCGTCGGCAGCAAGCTCCTCAACGTGGACGGGAGCGTCCAGCATGCGGGGATGGCGTTCTGCTCCGAACGCCGACCCTGGCACCTGTACCGCTGGTTTCCCGCGGAGCACCCGGCCGTCCACATCTCGCGGCGATTCCAAGCCGTTACCAGCGCCTGCATGCTCGTACGCCGCGAGGCCTTCGTCTCCGTCGGCGGCTTCGATGCCTCTTACCGCAATAGTTACAACGACGTCGATTTCTGCCTGCGGCTCACCGAGAAGGGACGCGAAATTCACTTCTGCCACGAGAGCGTGCTGTTCCATCTCGAAGGCGCTTCCAAGGAGCCGCGGGCGGGTGAGGAAGAGAATCGCCGGCGGTTCCACGAACGCTGGTCGGACCGCATCCGCGGAGACGAGTGGGACTACTACCTCGGAGACGGGCTGATCCGCATCGCGCGGCACGACGACCGGCTCGAAATCCTGGTCGATCCGGCGCTGGCCCGCGTATCGGGCGGAATCGATGGAGGCCGGCTCGACGCGGTGCTGCGCAATCAATCGCGGCAGATCGCTTGGCTCCTCCGGGAGTACATCGCGCTGCGGATGAGTTCTCCGGAGTGCAACTCCCTCGATCCGCCGCACGCGATCGCGCAGCCTCCGCGCGGGGATCTCTGGGAATTGTCTGCGCTCGCCGCGAAGGTTCTGGACCACGACGGCGTCGTCGCGGAACGCGATGCCCTCCGCGTCCAGCGCGACGGACTGGTGGCGATGATCGAGCGGTTTCGGAACAGCCTGCCCGGCCGGGGGTACTCGGCCGTCCGGCGACTGTTCCGCCGGTCGAGAGCCTGACATGCACATCGGCCTCGACATGCTGCTCGCGCGCTGGACGCGGACCGGCATGCACAATTACCTCACCAATCTCGACCGCGATCTGCGCCCCCTAATCGGATCGCACCGCTTCTCGACGTTCCTGTACGGTCACCCGCGCTTCCGGGAACCAGAGCACGTCCGGGATTGGCCGGGACCGATCCGATACGAGTGGGATTGTCCTCCGCTCCGACTGGCTGCGGATCGTTTGCCGTGCGCGGCATCGCGTCTGTTCGATCGCCGATTCGCCCTGAGGGCGTGGCGAAAATGGTCGCTGCGCCGGCGCAGCAGCGGCTTCCCTCCGCTCCGCGGCGATACGCCCGATCTATTCCATCACGTCGCCTTCCGCGTCTATCCCTTGCACCGGATCAACGTCTACACGCTCCCCGACCTCGGCACGCTCGGAGAACCCGATTCCCATCCCCCCGACTTGGCCGCGTTCATAGACGAGGGCTTGCCGCTGGCCCATGCGGCCGAACTGGTGCTCGTCTATTCCGAGCACACCCGACGGGATGCCGCGGCAAGGCTGGGCTTGGATGCGGATCGCATCCGGGTGACTCCACTGGCCGCTGATCCGGCATTCCGACCCGTCGGAGATCGCGACGAAATCCGCGGGGTGGTGAGTGCATACGGGCTGGACGACCGCCCCTACTTCCTCGCCGTGGGCCGTTTGGAAGCCCGCAAGAATCTCGTCCGCGCGGTGGAAGCCATGGCGCTGTTCCGCCGGGCGAACCCCGAGTTCCGCCACCGCTTGGTTCTGGCGGGTGAACGGGCGTGGAACAGCGGTGCGGTATTCGCCGCGATCGAACGGGAAGGGTTGAGCGGCGAGGTGAGGCACTTGGATTTCGTGACCGCCGGAGATTTGCCGGCGCTGGTCGCCGGCGCGGAGGCGCTGATCCACCCGTCGCTGTACGAGGGCTTTGGGTTGCCGCCGCTCGAGGCGATGGCGTGCGGCACACCGGTGATCGCCGCCGATGCGACCGCGCTGCCCGAACTCGTCGGCGATGCGGGAGTGCTCGTCGATCCCCACGACGCCGGCGCACTCGCCGCTGCAATGGTGCGAGTTGCCACCGATGCCGACCTGCGACGGGGGCTCGTCGCACGAGGTTTCGATCGAGCCCGGCAGTACACTTGGGAAATGACGGCCCGCTCGACACTCGCGGTCTACGAGGAAGCGATGCGGATGGCCGACCGCCCCCGGCCTCCGTTGCCGAAGTCGGCCGATCGGGCGAGGGCGTTCTGGCGCAGGCTGATCGTGGACGATCTCATCTGCCAAGCGCAAGATCGGCTGAACGGCTGATCTATTTCGCCCCGATGCAGTACAGGTGCGTGTACGTCCGCAGGTAAATCTTCCCGTCCGCGAAGGCCGGGGTCGCCCGGCAACCGTCGGCGAGCTTATTCGAGCCGATTACCTCGTGCTTCGGGTCGGCTTTGACGACGTAAGTTTTGCCGTTCTCGCTCGGGAAGTAAAGCAGCCCATTCGCGAGCGTCGGCGACGCGGCGAAGGCCCCTTCGATCTTCTCCTGCCACACTTTCTTCCCGGTCTTGGCTTCGAGGCAGAATGACACCCCGTTGTCATTCACGAAATAAAGGTGATCCTTGTGGGCGATCACCGACGGTTTCGTCGGCCCTTGCTTGGTGAACTCCCACGCGATCGCATCCTTCCCGAGTTCGCCTTTCTTCCCGGCTTTCACGGCCATCAGGTTCGCCGTGTGCCCGCTGCTGAGGATGATGAGGCCGTGCGTCAGCACCGGCTTGCAGGCTTCGTTCATGCCGCCGTGGGAAACGCGCCAGAGTTCGTCCCCGGTCCCGGGGTCGTAGGCGATGGTCTGCTCGGCCGCCGGTGAGACGAGCTGCGGCTTGCCGTCGACTTGCAGGATGCTCGGCGTCGCAAAGGCTTTCTTGTAGTCGCCGTTGTCGTTCTTGAATTTGATGTTGCGATCCTTCTTCCACGCCGTTTTCCCCGTCTCGGCGTCCAGCGCGACGACGTACTGCTGGTCGAACCCGTCGAAAGTCAGGTGCAGCTTCTTCTCGAACAGCACAGGCGACGAAGCCGCCCCGCGGTAGTGGTCGCAGGGGAGGTCGTCCCGCGTCCAGAGCACCTTGGCCGTGGCCGTGTCGATGCAAGCCGTACCGTGCGTGCCGAAGTGGACGAACACCCGGCCGGCTTCGATTGCCGGCGTCGGCGTGGCGAAACTGTTGAACTTCTTCACGTCGGGCGGGTTCTTCACGGTGAACAACTTGATGTCGTGCGCGATCTTCCCGCTGGCGCGGTCGAGGCAGACGGCGAACAATTCGGTGCCGTCCTCTTTCGCGGTGGTCAGCCAAATCTGTTCGCCCCAGATCACCGGCGACGACCACCCCTTATCGTGGATCGGCGTCTTCCAGAGGATATTTTCCTTCACGCTCCACTCCGTCGGGTAGGCGTTGCCCACCGCGACACCATCGCCGGTCGGCCCGCGGAATTGGGGCCAATTCTGCTCCGCGACGGCCGGGGTAGCGAGTGCGACGACGAGGCCGAGGGCTGACAGCAAGCGCATGGAAGGGTTCCGCCGGGGTTGGTTTCGTCACTCGGAGTTTATCCGACCGGGGCGCGGGGTTGAAGCGCGAAATAAATACAATCGGGGCGGAGGATCCAGCGATGAAAGCGGCGTACATCGAAACCACCGGCCCCGCCGCGAGCATTCGGTACGGCGAATTGCCTAAGCCGGTGCCGGCGGATCGGGACATCCTCGTGAAGGTGGAATGCGCCGCCCTGAACCCGGTGGACACTTACATCCGGGCCGGGTTGGTGGCGATGCCACTGCCGAAGCCGTTCATCATTGGCTGCGACCTCGCCGGCACAGTGGAGTCGGTGGGGCCGAACGCGACGCGGTTCCGAGTCGGCGACCGCGTCTGGGGAAGCAATCAAGGCCTGCTCGGCCGGCAGGGGACCTTCGCCGAGTACTGCTGTCCGTCCGAAGACTGGCTCTACCCGCTGCCGGAATCGGTCCGCGCCGAAGATGCGGCGGCGCTGGCGCTCGTGGGCATCACGGCCCACTTGGGGCTGTTCTGGCGCACGAATCTCCGAGCGGGCGAGACCGTCTTTGTCAACGGCGGCACCGGCGGCGTCGGCATGGCCGTGATTCAAATGGCCAAGGTGACGGGGGCGAAGGTCATCACCACGGTGGGATCGCCGGAAAAAGCGAGACTCGCCCGTGAGTTCGGGGCCGACGTGGTCGTCAACTACAAGACCGACGATGTCGCCGCGGCGGTGAAAGCCGGGACGGAGGGCAGGGGGGTCGATGTGTGGTTCGAGACGCTTCCGCCCACGGATTTCGAGCGAACCATCGACCTCATGGCCCCGCGGGGGCGAATCGTCGTGATGGCCGGGCGACAAGCCAAGCCGGTCTTCCCGAACGGGCCGTTCTACGTCAAAGGGCTTTCCCTGTTCGGGTTTGTCATGTTCGCCATGACCCCGGACGAGCAACGCCGGTGCGCCGACGACATGAACCGCTGGATGACGGATGGAAAGTTGAAAGCCATGATCGGCCGGGTGTTCCCGTTTTCGGACGCGGCGGCGGCGCATAAGTTGCAAGAGGATAACACCTTGGGGAAACAAGGCACCCTCTCCGGCAAGATTGTCCTCGTCCCGAACGGTTGAGAACTGTCGGAATTACTTGGTTTCTCATCGGGCTTCTGCGAATAATCCGTCAGATTTTGCGAACCGCAGGGTACTGCTACTAACCCGCACACCGGATGTGCCCGACGCTCCTTCCTCCTCCGTCGAGGCGACCCGACATGACGACCCCCATTTTCCGACCCGCCGCATTGTTCCTCTTCGCCGTCGCCAGCTCGCTTGGGAGCGCGGCCACGAGCCAAGCCCAAAACTTCGGTTACAACAACAACTATTACTACAACCCTGCGTTCCAGACGCCGCACCGGTTCTATTCGTACCAGTACTTCTCGCTCTCCGGCGTCTCCAGCACCGGGGTGCCGTACAACATCTACCGCTTCAACTCGACCGTCAGCCCGTTCCCGATCAACCCGTTCAGCAATACCGGCGGCTACGCTCCCGCCTACCCGACCTATTCCTCGGGTTCGATGTCGGGCGGCTACGCCAATTCCTACGAAGGATCCAGCCCCGAGTTGGTTCGCCAACGGCAGGCGTTGAAGAGTGCGCAGGACAGCGTCAAATGGAACCCCGGCGCCGAGGTGGCCCAGAAGAACGACTTCGACCTCTGGCTCAACGAACAATCGTCCCGGCGGGACGTGAACAACCCGGCACAACCGGCGTTGGAAATCGGACTCATCAACCCGAACGACGAACAATTGCTATCGGGCTTGTCCCTCAACGAGTTGGCCGGACGGATTCTCGCGCTCGAAGCGAAAGGTAAGAAAGCCGCGCCCGGTCTCTGCCCACCCGATCTCGTGGACAAAATCCTGTTCACCGGCGGGCCGGCCGCCGACGCGTTGAACCTGTTCCACCCGGCCAAGATCGACTGCCCGGACATCCTCAAAATGCCCGACTTCAACATGCTCCTCGAAGGCTTCGAGAAGGCTTACACCCCGGTCGCAACCGCGATTCAAGGCGGTAAGAAGGCGCTCCCCGCCGACCTCGACCGGTTGCAAGTTATTCTCGAGAAAGCCAAGCCGACCACCGAGCCGATGCTCAAGTCCGCCCCGATCCGAGATGCCCGGGCGCTCTTGGCCTTTTACGCTTCGCTCGACGCGGCGTTGAAGTACCTCAAGACCACCGAATCAATCGGTGTCGTGGGCAGCAAATGGAATAGCATCGGGGTGAACGTCAGCGACTTGGTCAAGCACCTGCAGAAGTATCAAATCCGCTTCGGCCGCGCCGCCGCGGGCGACGATGCCGCCTACGGCTCCCTCCACCGGGGGATGCTGGCCTACTACGCCGCGCTCTCGCAGGCGAAGTAGATTGCTCCGTGCGTTTCGCCAGCTCGACGCTTGAGCACTGCCTCCATGGACGACAAACTGGAATCTTTGAAAGCAATCGGATTTTCAGTCGCAGGCCGTTGGAGACTCGACGGCCTCGGTGGCATCTGCTGCGAGTTGAATGAACTCGCAGCGTCCCGGAACGTCTTGTACGCTTTCTCGATCGATGGAGAATTGATGTACGTCGGGAAGACGATTCAGATGCTGCGCACGAGGATGGCGGGTTACAGAAATCCGGGATCGACTCAATCAACGAACATCAAGAACAATTCGAATATCCGCCAGAGTTTGGCGGAGAGCAAAACAGTGGATATTTTCGTCTTGCCCGACAACGGGCTTCTGCATTACGGCCTATTCCACGTCAATCTAGCGGCAGGTCTCGAAGACAGGTAGTGGTACATCAGTGTGTTGATCCATCATTTTCCTCTCATAAGGCGAGCGGCAGCACTTGATTCACCTGCCGCACGGCTTGATCGTGATGTCGTACTTGCGAAGCGACGGCGAGCGCTCCATCCGCGCCTCGTACGGCTCCATCTCCTTCTTCGAGAGTCGGATGCCGTTACGGTAGT
>JANOSQ010000432.1:0-4810 GCA_031415915.1 Fimbriiglobus sp.
ACTTGGCGCGACCCCTACTTCCTCGACACCCGCTTCGGCCTGACCGAGAGCTTCTACTACGCCGACCGCGCCTACAACGAGTACAACGAGAACCGCTTCGGCGTCCGCAGCACCGTGGACTACCGCTTCGACGACAGCCCCATCTGGCGGGCCTCCGCCTCGGCCCGCGTCGAAGGCGGCGGCATCTTCAACGTGCCCTTCTTCGCTTCGGATCGCATCGCCCGCGACGAAGGCCGGCCCTTCCAAGTCGGCCTGCGGGCCGGGTTGAACCGCGACACCCGCGACAGCTACCTCATGCCCTCGTCCGGCAGCGTCTTCGACGTCGGCTTCGAGCAGATCCTCGGCGATAAGACCTTCCCGATCGGCACCGCCGAACTCACGAAGTTCTGGACGCTGCACAAAGCCCGCGACGGCGGTTGGAAGGGCGTCCTCGCGGCCCGCACGCAGCTCAGCGTGACGACCGAAGACGCCCCCGTGTACGAGCGCTTCTTCGCCGGCGGCTTCCGCAGCTTGCGGGGTTTTCAGTTCCGCGGCGTCGGCCCCTTCGAGAACACCCTCAACACCGGCGGCTCGTTCGCGTTCCTCAACACCATCGAGTACCAGATCCCGCTCGTCGCCAACGAGCGCCTGCGTTTCGTCACGTTCGTCGACCACGGCACCGTGGAGCGCAACGTCAGCTTCGACAACTACCGCGTCTCGGTCGGCGTCGGCATCCGCTTGCAGGTCCCCGCCTTCGGCCCCCTGCCCATCGCACTCGACTTCGGCTTCCCCGTCGTGAAAGGCCCCAACGACCAGCGGCAGGTCTTCAGCTTCTACGTCGGCTGGATCGGCGGCCAGTGACGACCGCTCCCCACCCCGATTGAGGTGGGCGCGATTCGTTCGTCCAGCGGTGCCACACCCCAGTGTGGACGAAAAAAACGAAATGGGACAAGTTGGACGAATTCGCGCCGGGCGCGAATCGCTCGCCCCGCCTCAGATTTTGATGACTCCGTGACCTTCGTTTATGGGCGGTTGCCTCAATCTTCCGGGCCTGTCAGAACGAACACGGCTTGCACATATGTGCCGTTGACGCCGCCTTGGATGACGATGCGCGGTGAGTCGGTTTCGTCGCCCAAATCCTGTTGCCACGCCACTTGCCGTCCAATGTCGAGAAAGCAAGCCATCAGAGCACCGATGTCGAAAGAAGCGACAAGCCACTTCGGCCGGAAGGTGATTTGAAGAAGCGTGTGACTTCCTGGAGCGGCTGAATAGCTCCACATCTTCTTGCTTTCCGGCATCATGGCGTTAAGAATCGTTTCAGCGATCTCGTTTGGCGTCATGTGGCGACCTTTCCCGCATTGTGTGTATATAGCTGCAGCATTATACGCGTGCCTTGGCTCACAACCCTAGATTCTGGCGTTAACTTTTGCTTGGCTTGACAGGGTCTGAGACGGGAGTTGCAGTGCGAGCGTGCAGATGAGTCACTTGCACCAAGCTTACTAGTCGAGTGAGCATTTGTTCGTAGGCGTGCCAAGCACTGCGAAACCTTTCCAAGCCGTCAGTATAATCTTTGTTGTGCTGCTCGCCGGCGAGAACGATCATTTCAAACGGCATCTCATCAACCATCCGCTGAAGAAGTCCGCGTAGTTCCGGATTCTTTTCTAACAGCTGTATCTGCCAAGTAAGACGTTGGAGGTCGCGGCGGTGTTCGTGTCGCTTCGAATCGATTTGGAACAATTGCTCTCGGCTCGCCTTATCATGTGCATGGGGAGCGAGAATTGTGATTGTCTCGGCTCGCTGCTCTTCTGCCGAAGCAATACCCACGAATTCAGCGTACCGCGCCAACACGCCTTCTTGAACGAATTGATTGCGACGGTTCCGAGCCTGTAATCCTTGGCTGAGAATGGCGCCCAAGACAACGCCAGCTAACGTCATAATCGCCGCGATGAGCGAGACAGCCCATTGATCCATAAATCACGCCTTTCAAAATTTGGGTACACTTCGATTCTATGACCGATAAGCTCCTTTCCCATCCCCCCATCACTTCAACGGCGGCGCCACCTCGCGGATAAGTGCCCCTTTGTCTTCGCTCAGCACCAGCACCGAAACTTCTCGATGGCTAGGCGCTCCGGGGTATTCACGCTGACGTAGTCGAAGGGGCCGCGGAGGTCAGTGTAGCCATCCTTGTGGAACTTCACTTCGCCGTAGGCCAGATTGGCGTCCACATTTACCGCCCCCCTGCCCATCGCCCTCGACTTCGGCTTCCCCGTCGTGAAGGGGCCGAACGACCAGAAGCAGATCTTCAGCTTCTACGTCGGCTGGATCGGCGGCCAGTAGTCAACCCATCAGGATGACGATCTCCCCCTCGGAGACGGTGACGGTCACCGTGACGGTCAGCGTCCCGCCGCGGCCGTCGGAGACCGTAAAGGCGAAGGTGTCCGTCCCCTCGAAGCCCGTCGCGGGCGTGTAGACCAAGCTCGACCCGCTCACGCTGACCGACCCGTTGGACCCCTGCGTGTGGCCGCTCACGGTCAGTGTGTCCCCGTCGGCGTCGCTCACGATCGACGGCCACGCGATGCTGATGGCCGTGTTCGTCGTGGTCCCGTAGCTCGTGTTGCCGGTGATCGTCGGAGCGTCGTTCACCGACGCGATGGTGAACGTCCCCGTCCCCGTCGCCGATCCGCCGTGGCCGTCGCTCACCGTATAGCTGAACCCGTCGCTGCCGTGGTAATTCTCGTCGGGCGTATAGGTGAACGAACCGTCCGGATTGAGAACCACCGTCCCGTGAGTCGGGCCGGTTTCGACGGTGTAGGTCAGAATGTCGCCTTCCGGGTCGGTACCGGAGACGGCGCCCCCGCAGGATACGTCTTCGTCGGTCGTGAACGTGTACGGCGGGAGGACCGGGGGATCGTTGACCGCGAGCACGGTGATCCAGACCGTACCCACGTCGATTCCACCGTAACCATCGGCGACGGCGTAGTCGAAGGAGTCGAAACCGGAGAAGTTCGCAGCCGGGGTGTAAAGGAAGAAACCGTTCGCACCGAGCGAAACCGTGCCGTTGGCAGTACCGCTCAGCAGCGCGGCCGCGAGTGCGTGGCCGTCCGCGTCGGTGTCGTTGGCCAAAACGTAACCGGACACCGGTTGATCTTCGTAGGTCGTCGCGTAATCGTCGTACGCGACCGGGGGCGTGTTCCCGGGCGGGGGGCGGAGGTGCCGACAGCGTCAGGATCACGTTGTTCGAGTACGGATCGCCGGCGTAGGCTGCACCGAAGTAGCTGATGATCAAATTCCGGTCGCCCACGGAGACGGTGGCCCCTTCCGGCCGACCGTAAAACCGCCCGGCGACGGGCGTGGTGTTTTGGTTGTCGAAGAGGGTGTAAACGCCGGGGGTGATGGAGTAGCCCGGCAGTGCTGTCACGTCGAGGAGGCCGCCCAGCGTGAGCGGGGTGCCGGAACCGGTGACGACGATGCGGTCGCCGAGATTGAGCGCCAGCGTGCCGCCGGTTTGGATGTATTGGGCGGTCGTCACGATCATCGCCGTGCCGGGGCCGGGCGTCAGCCGACCGCCGGCGAGGCGCAGGTCGTTCAACAGCGGCGGGGGATTGACGAACCCGAGCGAACCGCCGAGGATTTCCAAGCGTTCAACGCTCGCGATGGGCGGGTCGATCCAATCGCGGGAGGCGATGGAGAGTTGATCGGAGCCGCCCGCCCCGGCGAAGTTCCAATTGGTTCCCGCATCGGCGTGGACGATCATCCGGTCCTCGGCGGCGTTGCCGATGAATTCGAAGGAGGCGCTCAGGGTCAGTCCGGCCAGTTCGATCTGGGCGCCGCCCACTTGGCCGAGGAACGTCAGCGACTTGCCGACACCGTTCGTCGTTTTGATGTTCGAGAACTCGATGAACGGGGCATTCGGGAAGCCGGCCTTGCGGACATTCCCCGATCCATCGACGGCGCCTTTATTGATGACGTACGATTTGGCTACCGGGTTCCCGTTGGTATCGTCGACCCGCAACGTGTTGTTTTGGCCCGCCCCGGCACCACCGTCGAGAACCACGGGAACCGCGATATTGCTCAATCCCGCTGCGGCACCGCCGACGACGAAAGTATCATCGCCACCATGGCTCCGGAATGTCACACCGCCGGAGAAGATCGCCGGCGTTTTGAGAATCGTGATCGCGTCGTTTTGCGGCGTGGTTTCGAGGGTGAACTGTTCGATACCGCCGATGTCCGCGGCCTTCGACGTGTTGAACGGGTTGCGCGCCCAATTCAAGCGGGCATCGTGACCGGCGACGGTCGAACTTTCGAGTGTATAGTGGTTGCTGAATGCGTTTGCGACCACGGGCGTCGGGGCGCTATCGAGGAACTGAACGGAGTCGTTATCGCCCCCGCCGCGAATGGCCAAGGGACTTTGGATGTTGCTCAAACCGCTGAGCACCGTGCCGACGATGATCTCGTCGTTTCCGAATCGCCCATCGATGTCGATACCCGAAGCCAGCAGTGTCGATGCTACTTGCACCTCGATGCGATCCCTTCCGGGACTGCCGACCAGCGAGAATTTCTCCACGCCTTTCACATCGATGGGAGGCAAGCCTTGCACAGGCTGATTGAGTGCCGGCGCGGCGGCGCGGTGCAGACGTATATCCCATCCGGCGGTGCCACCGAAGGTGTAGTGGTGTTCGACGGCGAGGGTATTGGCGTCGTCGTAAATAACCTCGTAACCGTTCACCGGGTAAACGCCTAAAATTCAGGGACTTTATCGCTCAATTTCACATATTCGAGTCGAATTTGTCTCAAATATGTATGTTCGGAACTCGAAATCGCCTGAAAAACA
>JANOSQ010000433.1:0-4907 GCA_031415915.1 Fimbriiglobus sp.
GCAGAGTTGCCTGACCTGCTGGCGAATCACGACCACACCGGCCTGATCGCGAAGCGGAAGAAAGCGCGGCGGCTCGCGCTGTCACTCGAACTCCCGCTTGTGCTGTTCAGCGACGACCTCGACGCCATCGGCCGCGCGGAACCGGCGCCCGATGACGCGACGACGTTGACCGGCGTCGCCCTCTCGGCCGGCGTGGCGGAAGGAATCGCGCTGGTGCTCACCGAACCGGCGGAGCCGCCGGACGAGCCTTTCGTCCTGGTGTGCCCGTCGACCGATCCGGCGTGGGTGCCGCTGTTCGCGAAGGCGAAGGCGCTGGTGATGGAAACGGGGGGCGTGCTCTCGCACGGGGCCATCGTGGCCCGCGAGTTCGGCCTCCCTGCGGTGGCGGGGCTACCGGGAGTGGTGCGGAGTTTGAGCACCGGCCAACGCCTGAAAGTCGACGGCGGCCGGGGCACGGTGACGGTGCTGGGTTAGGACTTTTTTCCGCGGTTCGCGACGGCGGCTAGGAACTTGCCGCGTCGGTTGACCGCGACCGCGCGCACGACCAGTCGCCGATTGGCGGGCATGTTGATCGTGAGCGTCGCTTTCCATTGGCCCGGTGCGGGCGTGTCCAAGAGCGCCGGCACGCTCGCCAAGATGGAATCGACACGGTTGTTCGGTTTGTAGCTGAACGCCACGACCACGATCGCGGCCACGTTCGCGCCGTGGGTTCCAGTCACATCGAACGGCGGCCAAGGAACCGGTGCGGCCAACGCACCCGCCCCACCGGCGACGGCCCCCGTGCCGCCGCCGCTCCCGCCACCGCCGCCGGGCGGGGGTGGAGGCGGCGGGGGTGGGAGCGGGTTGATCGTCACCGGCACGGTTTCGCGGATGTTGATGTGCGGTTCGTCCGAGTCGTCGCCCCCCAACGTGGCGAGCAGGCTCAGATCGTCGTAGTCGCTGCCCAAGGCGAAGTCCGATTTCCAAAACCCGATGGAATCGTGAGCCGTCGCGCCGGTAGCGATGACCGTGCCATCGGTATCTTCGAGGATGACGGTCGGCAAAGTATCCGCCGGGCCGCCCGGGGAGTAGCTACCCGTAGCTTTGAAAGTCCGCTTGAGAGTGCTACCGCCAGCGTAATCGTGGATGTCGACAGGCATTTGTTCTCCGATTCGAGAGGGGTCAAGGAAGAATCTGCATCGAAACACCGCCGAATTCCACGGCCGCTTTGTAGCCGAAGATACCGACGGCGCCACGCGAGTTCCACGGTGGAAGCTTCAACCCGGCGACGGCCGGTTCTTGATTTAACCTGCGCTGCTGAACGGCCAACTCCGCAGCGATGACCTTGGCGTCGATGGTCTGTTTAGTCGAAGGGAGAAGCGGCTGCTTGTGGTCGCCGAGGATCAAAGACGGCTTCACCTGTTCGGCCGTGACTTCGATCTCGAACTCGCGCCACGGGCCTGGGACACCGGCCGCGGGCACGAAATTCAACAGGCCCAAATTGCGGCTCTTGCGGGGCATCAGCACACCTTCGCGGTGGACGAAGTGGGAGAGTTCAAAATCCATCCGCCCCTTGGGATTCGCCCGGGGCCCATCCTGGAAGTTGAGTCCGGCCAGCGAGTACGCGGTCACGGATTTATCGTCGGCGGCGACGGATTGTTGACCCCCGATGAAGAAGCCGATGTACGGGGATTCGCCGACCCCTTGGCCGAAGCGCGTCGTGACGAAGCGGAGTTTGCCGCGCAGGACGAAGTGCTCCGGCGCGTTGGGGTACAACTCGACCACGCTCGCGTCCATCGCTTCGAAGCCGATGCCGCCGGCCAAGCCGCCGGCGATCTCCGGGCTGCCGACGACCCATCGGTGCCACCGCGGCCAGCCCTTGTCGTCGAGCAGATCCACTTGCCCCTGCGATTCCAGCTCTTGCCGCATCACCGCGGCGATGTCGGGGGTCGGTTGCGGTTCGTCCTTCCGCAGGATGATAAACGCCGCGGCCAAACCGAGCACGACCATCAAGGCCAGCGCCACCGGGAACTTCGGCGCGGCGCGGAGGCTCCGCCAGGCCCGTGCCGCCAGCGAACTCGGGCGGGCTTGCATCTCGGCGCCGACTTGCCACGCCTTCAAATCGGCGGCGAGATCCGCCGCGGTGCGGTAGCGGTCGGTCGGGTTCTTCGCCAAGCACTTCAGGCAGACCGCTTCGAGTTCGCGCGGGATCGTCGGCACCAGTTTGCGCGGTGGCAGCGGCTCTTCGGAGAGCACCCGCAGGATCACGGCCACGAAGTCGGCATCGTTGCGGCGCTCGAAGACCGGCCGGCCCGTCAGCAGGCGGTAGAGGGTGGCGCCCAACGCGTAGATGTCGGCGCGGCCGTCGCAATCGCCGCTGGAGCGGAATTGCTCGGGGGCCGAGTACTCGGGCGTGCCGCCGATGCCGCGGCCCGTGGGGGTCAGTTCGTCGTCGCGGTCGAGGCGCTTGGCCAAGCCGAAGTCGCCGAGCTTCATGCGGCCGGCCGCGTCGATCAGGATGTTGCTCGGCTTGATGTCGCGGTGGACGAGGCCCGCTTCGTGAACCTTGTGGACGACGGTCGCCAGTTGGAGGATCGTTTCGGCGGCCTCGGCGGGGGCGAACACGCCTTGGGATTGGAGCCGCTTCGCCAAGGTGCCGCCGGGTACGAACTCGGTCACCAGCATCGGGTCGGCGCCGCTGACGTCGAAATGGTAGAGCCGCACGAGGGCGGGATCGTCCAAGCGCGTCAGCGCGTTGGCCTCGAGCGCGAAGCGCTGCCGGTAGCGGTCTTGGCACAGCCCGGCGTGGAGCATCTTCACGGCGACGGTGCGCTCGGCCGCATCGGTGGCGAGGAAAACGACGCCGAAGCCGCCGTCGCCGAGTTTGCGCTGGACGGTGTAACCGCGCTGCCCGAGTTCGACGATCTGGGCTTGCTCCCAGCCGGAGAGGGCCGCGAATTGAGACGCCGGTTGCGTGACGATGAAATTGGCTTCGGACGAGCTTGCGTTGGAGACGTAATCGACGGTGGGATCGAATTCGAGCTTTTGTTTGGTCGCGGAGCGGTCGGTCGCATCCGCTGCGTTATGGCCGGTGGATCGCAAGCAACTGGGGCAGAGCGACAAATGGGATTCGGCGGCGATTGCGAGTCCGCAACCCGAGCAGGATTTGGAGTTGGACATGCCATCACCTGTCGGAAAAGGCGACGCCTGAAAAATCTACACCCACTGTAACCGGGTGACAACCGAATGCGAGTGAAAAACGGAAAACTCGCGTGAATTCCTAAAGAACGGCCTCCAGAAACTCGACTTCGGGTACGTGTTTCTTCAATTCTCGCTCCAACCCGGTGACGACGGCCATGAGCGTGGCGGGGCAACTCGAACAGATCGCTCCGAGTCGGACGGAGGCGATGCCGTCCGAGACTTCGATCACCTCGATCTCGGAGCCGTCGAGATCCATCGCCGGCGCCGCGTGGTTGCGGAGGGCATCCAAGACGCGCGATTCAAGAGTCATGCCGGGAACCTCGCGGGTGGTATAGTCATGGTACGCCCTCCCGCCGTCGAAAGGTCCGCCATGCGAATCGCGAGTTGTTTGGCCTTGCTCTTGGCTGTCAGTCCGGTGTCAGCGGTGGAGCCGAAGGCCAAGCCGAATGTCGTGGTGATCATTGCCGACGACCTAGGGCCGCGCGATTTGGGCTGCGCGGGGAGCACGTACTACAAGACGCCCAATCTGGACGCGTTCGCCAAGCAGGGGGTGAAGCTCGATGAAGCGTACATCGGCCGCTTTTCCGGCGTGCTCCTGGCGGATGCCACTCCGGGCCACAAGCTCCTGCCCGCCCCCGCGGCCCCGAGTCCGCCCGACACCGACGTGCCCGCCGGATATGGCGAAGTCTTCTTGGCAAATTGGAGCGAGGCGGAGCTGCGCAAGCAATGGAAGGCGACCGCGGGCAAGCCCGTCACCGGCTGCATCTGTCTCACGGCCCTACTCACCGCCGACCACATCGCCAAATACAAGGCCGGCCGGCCGGGGACGCAGGGGCATCCCGCCTATGCGGCGGGGGTCGAAGAGCTCGACCGCCAGTTCGGGGCCGCGCTCAAGGTGATCGAAACCCTCGGCGGGAAGGACAACACCATCGTGATTTTCACGAGCAACCGCGGTGGGAACTCGGTCGAATGGAGCAAGAACCGGCCGACCACTTCGAATGCCCCCTTCCGCGAAGGGTCAGGCTACTTGTACGAGGGCGGCCTCCGCCGGCCGTTCTTGATTCGCGGCCCCGGCATCAAGGCCGGCGGCTTCCCGTTCTCCGGCGACGATCTCCTGGCCACGCTCGCGGGCTTCTGCGGCGCACCGCCCAATCCGCAAGCCACCGGCTACGACCGCAGCAAGCATTTCCGGGGCGAAGCCGAGGCCCGCCCCGGCCGCGCCCTCTATTGGCACTTTCCCCACTACTCGCAATCCTTCGGCAAACCCGGCGGAGCCATCCGCGTCGGCAACTTCAAACTGATCGAATACTTCGAAACCGAGCGCCGCGAACTCTACGACCTGTCGAAGGACATCGGTGAAAGCCGGAACCTCGCCGCGGAGAAGCCCGAGGTGGTGAAAGAACTCGCCGGCAGGCTGGCCGCGTAGCGGAAAGAAGTCGGCGCCAAAATGCCGGTGCCCAACCCGGACTACAAACCGAACCCGCAAGCCGACGACGGTTCCATCACGTTGCACGCACGCACGGCGTTCGTCACCGGCGTGCAGCTCCGCTTCGAGCCGGCGCCGCACAAGAACACCCTCGGCTACTGGACCAATCCCGCCGATACGGCGTACTTCGAGTTCACCGTGGCCAAGCCCGGCACCTTCGCCGTCAGCGTATTGCAAGGGGCCGGGAAAGGGAGCGGCGGCTCGGAAGTGGAACTCGCCGTCGGCGAGTCGAAAACGAAAT
>JANOSQ010000434.1:0-3750 GCA_031415915.1 Fimbriiglobus sp.
AAGCTCATTTCATCCATCAAACTCGTGGAGCACTCGCATGCTGAACAGCCACCGGCTCGGATTGAGCCTCGCCTTCGCGCTCGGCGCGTCGCTCGCCCCGGCGCAGGAAGCGACCAAGAAGCCCACGAAAGAAGAATGGCAAGCGGTCGTGGACAAGGCCGTCGCGGCGCTCAAAAAGAACCAAGACGACAACGGCGGCTGGAGTACGCAAAAAAGCATCGGCGTCAGCGGGATCGTCGTGAAGTCGCTCATCGACGTGGGCGTCGGCCCGGATGCGGAGCCGACGGCGAAGGGCTTGAAGTACATCGAGGGCTTGATCAACGAGAAGGAAGGGCACATTTCCGGAGTGGATCCGCGCGACGGCCTGAAAAACTACGTCACCAGCGTGAACCTCATGGCGTTGGTCGCGGCCAAGAAGGACGACAAATACAAGAAGGTGATCGGGAACGCGGCGGCGTTCCTCAAGAAACTGCAGTGGGACGACGGCGAAGGCAAGAAGCCCGAAGACGAGTTCTACGGCGGCGCCGGCTACGACAGCAAATCCCGCCCCGACCTCAGCAACACGCAGATTTTCATCGACGCCCTCAAGGACGCCGGCGTCGCCAAGGATGACGAGGCGTTCAAAAAGGTCGTCGTGTTCGTCAGCCGCTGCCAGAACTTGAAAAGCGAATTCAACACGATGCCGTGGGCCGGGAAGATCGACGACGGCAGTTTCATCTACAGTGCGGCCGGGGGCGGTTCCACCAAAACGAGCGACGAACCGGACGCCCCGCTCACGGGCTACGGGAGCATGACCTACGCCGGGGTGAAGAGCATGATTTACGCAGGCGTGAGCAAAGATGACCCGCGCGTGAAGGGAGCGATCGCGTGGCTGAAGAAAAATTACACGGTCGAAGCGAATCCGGGCATGCCGCCGCAACTCGCATCGCGCGGCCTGTTCTACTACTACCACACCATGGCCAAGACGCTCGACTTGCTCGGCGAAGACGAGTTCGTCGATTCCAAGGGGGCCAAGCACGACTGGCGCACCGACCTCTTCCGCGCCATCGAGACGAAGCAGGCGAAGGACGGCACTTGGTCGAACGCCACCGACCGCTGGATGGAGGGCGACCCCAATCTGGTGTCCGGGTATGTGCTCATGGCTTTGAGTTACTGCAAACCGAAGTGAGAGCCGATTTCGTTAGCCCGACGCGCCAGCGAGGGTCTTGGCTCCCTCGCCGGCGCGTCGGGCTAACGAAATCGATCCAGCAATCCATCGATGACCCAACAGCCGCGGTAGTGTTTCGCGTCCGCCTCCCGGCAATGCAAGAGGACCGTCGGATTCTGGCAACCCGCTTCTTCGAGGGCATCGGCCAGTTCGCCCATCGCGTGGAAGCGGTTCGAGGTGTACATTTTCCGCGCGATCCCGACCGAATCCCCGGTGCGCCAACGATCCCGCCACTCGGGTGGCCGAAACGGGTTCGGGAACACTTCGCGGAGCAAATCGGCCGAATGCAAGGACGGGTGAACCTGCGATCGGGCGGGGATCTCTTCGTGAACCGCTTGGAAGAGCAGCCAAGCGTGGCGGAGATGCTCCTCGCGGGAGACTTTGCGAACCCCGGCCAGCCACTCGCGCGGATCACGGTCGATCAACTTCCCGAGGAGCGGGAGAAAGTCCAGTTCGACCGACCAGCGCAAGTTCTCCTCCCCCATGCGAGTCAATGTCGCACGCACATCCGGCGTCGGCACGCGGTCGGCCCAGTACTCCGCAGCATCGAGTAAGCCGCGTTGGAACGCAGTCAAGTCCGCGTACCGGCGGCGTGCGCAGGCCGCGTAATAGAGCCGCAATTTCCGCGGCATCTCTGGCGTGCTATGGAAGCCGTGCATCGGGAAGAGGTGATCGAGCAGCGCCAACGGATCCGCCGAATGGAGCCAGTCCCATTCGGCGAGTGCGGGGGACGACGACATGGGCGCATTCGCAGACGGGGTTCGGACTCGATGACAAGGAATATATCGACCCCGGCGCCGACGCGCGCTGGAAACCCGATTCCATTCCAACTACACTCCCCCCATGCGCGAACTCCTCACGGACCACCTCCCGGATTGGCTCGCCCTCGTCGCGATGCCCCTCGTCGCGGCGGCGCTCGTCCTCGGCTTCATGGGCGGCTCGGCGCTGTTTTACATCTGGGCCGAGCGCAAGATCTCCGCCCGGATGCAAGATCGGTTGGGGCCGACCCGCGTCGGCCGCTTCGGTTGGCTGCAATCCCTCGCCGACGGCATCAAGCTCATCACGAAGGAAGACACCTGCCCCGCCGCGGCCGATCCGTTCCTGTTCAAGATCGCCCCGTACCTCGCCTTCTGCGCCTCCTTCTGCGGGTTTCTCGCCCTCCCCTTCGGCGACGACCTCGTTTCTCAGAATTTGTCCATCGGCGTATTCTTCGTCCTCGCGGTGCTCTCGAGCGAAGTCTTCGGCATCATGCTCGCCGGCTACGCCTCGGGGAGCAAATGGTCGCTCTTCGGCGGCATCCGCGAAGCGGCGCAGGTTGTCAGCTACGAAGTGCCCCGCTCGCTGTGCGTGATTGTGCCCGTGTGCGTCTCGGGCACGCTGAGCCTGACGGTGATGGGCCAGCAGCAGACCGGAGGGTTTTGGAACTGGGCGGTCTTCCACGATCCGTTCAGCTTCGTGGCGTTCTTCCTTTTCTTCATCACCGCGACCGCCAGTTGCAAGCGGGCGCCTTTCGACTTAGCCGAAGCGGAGAGCGAACTCGTCGCCGGGTTCCACACCGAATACAGTGGCCTGCGCTGGAGCTTCTTCTTCCTCGCCGAGTACGGCAGCATGTTCGCCGTGAGCAGCTTGGCCGTGCTGCTCTTCCTCGGCGGCTGGCACACCGGATTTTTCCCTTTCGAGCCGACCGACCGCCTGGGTTATTGGGGCGGCAACCTGATGAATGCGGCCGTCATCATCGGCAAGAGCTCACTGCTGATTGTCGTGATGATGTGGATCCGCTGGAGCCTGCCGCGATTGCGGATCGACCAAGTGATGATGACCTGCTTGAAGTATTTCCTGCCCATCAGCTGCGCGTTGGTGATCGGCGTCGGCGTCTGGCAACTCTATCTGGCATCGGTCATCGGTCAGGCGACCCGCTATGCGCTCGCGGGGGCGTCGGTGCTGTTCGTACTCGGGGTGGGGCTGAGCCTACTGCGGCCTGTGCGAGGTGAGTGGAAAAAGGCCCCCATCTAAACCTTGGCGCGTTCGCCATACCGCTCGAAAAGCGCGTCGGCACCGTCGGCGCCGATCGCATTCTCCTTCACGCACAAATCGACGATTTTGCCCAGGTGCGGCGAATGTGCCAGTGCCACGGCACCGCCGTCGCCGATGCGGTTTCGCCAAAAGTCGAGGTACGTCAGATTCGCCGCGAACTCGCTCTCGGCGAGGGCGGCCGCCCCGCCGTCACCGCAGTGGTTCTCACGCAACACCAACTCGCGGTACCGCAGAAAGTGCTCGCTCTCCGCGATCGCCCGCACCCCGTCGTCGCCGATGTGATTCATCGTCAGGTTCAAACTCGGGGAATTCATCTTGGCGAACATCGGCGAAGCGACGAGCGCCCGCAGGCCCTCATCGCCGGTGCCGGTGTTCGGGAAACTCACCGCGCTGAGCGAGTCCGCCAGCGGCGATTCGCACAGCGCGATCATCCCGGCATCGCCGAGGGGACTGCCGACGAGGTTCCATTTGGTCAGGTTCCCCAAGAACGGCCCCTTCACGATCTCGCG
>JANOSQ010000435.1:0-14168 GCA_031415915.1 Fimbriiglobus sp.
CGCCGTTTGCCCCGCCGCGAAGGCGTGACGGACGCCGATTTGGTCCACGTCCGCGAACGGCTGCGGGCATTGAAGCCAGCGGCCGAGCCAAACGAGTGAACGACGGATCTCCCCGCGAGGAATTGACCTGTGCGAACCCGGATCGGTCCGTCGCTCACGCATCCGGCTCGTCGGGGTGGGTTTCAGGTTTACGAGCCGGACGCGTGAGCGACGGGCCGACAGCCCTCGTCCAGCATTCGGAGCATCGCGTCCGGCAAGCGGTCGATTCCGCGCCTTACAAAATCCCCGGCGCGGCGACTTTGATCCCCTTGATGGCCATCTTCAGTTGCTCCGGGTTCGGGGCGAACTCGAGGGCCGTGGCCCGGTCGATGTCGCCGCGGTTGAGCAGGTCGAGCAGGTTCTGGGTGAAGTCGACCATCCCTTCCAAGAAGCCGATGCGCATGGCGTCGAGCAGCTTGTCGTCCTTGCTCTTCAGGATCAGATCTTTGATCGTCGGGTTGATGATCATGATCTCGTTCGTCGGCACCCGCTGGACGCCCGGCTTGATGCTCGGCACCAGCTTCTGGGCCACGACGGCCTTCAAGTTGAACGCCAGCGTTTGCCGGATGGCGTGGTGCTGGAGCGGCGGGAAGAGGTCCAAAATCCGGCTGATCGTGCTCGCCGAGGTGCTGGCGTGGATCGTCCCGAAGACGACGTGGCCCGTTTCGGCGGCGTGCACCCCGGCTTCGAACGTTTCCATGTCCCGCATTTCGCCGACGAGGATCACGTCCGGGTCTTCCCGCACGGCGTGTTTCAGCGCCGTGTGCCAGTCGATGACGTCGAGGTAGACTTCGCGCTGGTTCACGATCGACATCTTGTCGACGAACACGAACTCGATCGGGTCTTCGATGGTCAGGATGTGCAGGGCTTCGCGCTGGTTCATGTACTCCAGCATGGAGGCGATGGTCGTCGACTTGCCCGACCCGGTGACCCCGGCGAGGATCACGAGGCCTTGGTCGTAGTGGCAAAGCTTCTCGATGCTCGGCGGCAGCCCGAGTTTTTCGAACGTCGGGATCGACGTGTTCACGCGGCGGGCGACCAGCGCGAGCCGGCCGCGCTGCTTGAGGATGTTCACGCGGAAGCGGCATTCGTCTTGGCCGACGACGTGGGCGAAGTCGGCCCCGCCGGTTTCGTCGAGCACGATCCGCTGCTTGGCGTTCAACAACGGGTAGAGGAGTTTCTCCATCTCCTCTTGGGAGATCGCCTTGCAGGCCATCTTCTGGATGACGCCGCGGAGCCGCATCGCCCCCGGCAGGCCCGCCTTCAAGTGCAAGTCCGAGCCGCTGTGCTTCATCACGGTGCGGAAGAGCGTGTTGGCCTGCGGTTCGCCCGGCACGGCCGCGGCCAGTTCCAACCCGGCCGTGTCGCCGTTGATCGGGTGCGGGCTGGCGTAGGCCCCCGTCGTCATGGCGACCGTGGATTTGGCCGTGCCCGGCGTCGCCCCGGCGACCGGTTCCGGCGCGGCGGCCGGTTGGGCGGCGACCGGCGTCACGACGCGCGGCCCGGGTTGCGAAGCGACGGGAATCACGACTTTCGGAGTGGCCATGGGCGGAAGCTCTCTGCGTAGGGGCAAAAATTGGCGCGACCCGAGCGAACCCACTCGGGTCATATTACGAAATTGCCTCGACTGCCGATTCTCGATTCCATCGGTTGTTGAAATACCCCACGGAAGCGTCGGTTGGGTTCAGGCCCCGCCCCAAACCGATGCGGCCCCACCAACTTGCGGAATACTGTACATAATTTCCAGAATCGTTTGCTTCCCCAATTCGGGAGCGTATGCTTGTTTCGCCCATTCGGGCAGGCTTCCCCCCAACGTCCATCGACCGCGCAACGCCCCATTTCCGGGGCGTTGTTGCTATTTCCGAGGAGTTCCCATGCGCATTCTCACCCTCGCAGTCCTGATTCTGGCCGGCGCCGCCCACGCCGCCGAGCCGACCGTCCGCATTGCGGGCGAGACCAAGTACAAGCCGCACGCACTCGTCCGCCTCAAAGCCGAGGGGGTCGATGCCAAGGCCGCACTGCTCTGGCGCATCCACCCCGCCAAAGACGCGCAACGGGCGACCGCGCCGCGCGGCATCCTCGAATTCGCCGCCCACCCCGGCCTCTACGAAGTCGAGCTGCTCGTCATCGTCAACGGCGACGGGGGATTGGTCGTCGACGAGTGCCGGGTGACGGTGGAAATCGAAGGCTGCGGGCCGAAGGTTCCCGAGCCGAAATCGCCGGGTGCCGCCCAACCGGAGAAAGCCATCGGCAAGTTGAAGTTCGGCACGGCCGGCTGCACCGCGACTCTCATCGGCCCGCGCCGACCCGACGGCAAGTGGGACATCCTCACGGCCGCGCACTGCACCGGTGGAGTCGGCAGCGCGGGGACTTTCACGCTCAAAGATGGCCGCGCGTTCGCTGTGAAAATCGCGGCCCGCGAAGCCACCGCCGATCTGACGTGGTTGGTCACGGATTCAACGACCGACGAACTACCCTACGCCCGGCTCGCGGAAAAGAACGCCGCGATCGACACGGCGGTCTGGCACATCGGCTTCGGCGTCGATCGGCCGGGGAACCGCGAAGAGGGCCGGGTGACGGGCGAGGAAACCGACGACGGCCAGATCCCCATGGAATTGAGCGTCTCATCGGGCGATTCGGGCGGCGGCATCTTCCGCGCGGACACGGGGGAACTGATCGCCGTCGTCTGCTGCACCACCGAGCGCGGCCGCAAGGTGCTGATGTTCGGCGGCAGCGCGGAACGGGCCGCGCGACTGCGTGTGCCGGTGAAAAGCGAGACGGACGATTGGGAGCCGATCGCGATCCCCGTCCGCATCGCCAAACGAACCGGCGCCGAGCCGTGGGAGCCGCTCGCATTGCCCCTCGTGCGGACGAAATGAGGGATTGAGACGATCGTCGGGGAGTTGACGGTCGCGGGGAATTTCCGAAAATTCTCCGGAAAAGGCTTGGAAACACGCCCGAAGTCGCATATCTGTCGTGTGTAGCGCGGCGAACAGCCTGAAATCCCTAGCGTTCGTTCGCACGCGTTCGGGTTACTCCTTGGAATTCAGGGCTGCGGCCCCCTATGCTGTTCGGCACTCCGCCGTGCGGCGGACACCGGTCGGTCTCACACCCCTTTTGGAGATGCATCATGGCGAAGGCTCCTGCGAAAGCCGCCCCGAAGAAGGCGATGACGAAATCGGGCATGATCACGGCCCTCTCGGAAACGACGGAACTCAGCAAGGCCGACGTGACCAAGGTCGTCACCGCGCTCACCGATCTGATCGAAGCCGAACTCAAGAAGGGCGCGAAGCAATTCACCCTTCCCGGCATCGTGCGCTTCGGCGTCAAGTCGGTCAAAGCCGTCAAAGGCGGCGTGAAGAAAGTGATGCCCGCGACCGGCCTCGAGTACACGACCAAAGACAAGCCGGCCTACAGCAAAGTCACCGTGCGCCCGGCCAAGTCCCTCAAGGACGCCCTCAAGTAAGTGAGCCATCTCCCCCTCTCTGCTCCGGAGAGGGGGCCGGGGGGTGAGGTCTATCGACATCGTCGTCATCGGCGGCGGGATCAGCGGCTTGTCGGCGGCCTACCGCATCCGGCAAGCCCTCCCCCGCGCGTCGATCGCCCTTCTCGAAGCCGACGCCCGCGTCGGCGGCAAGGTGCAGACCGAGCACCGCGACGGCTTCACACTCGAAGCCGGGCCGAACGGCTTCCTCGATTCCAAACCGTCCACCATCCAACTCTGCCGCGACCTCGGCTTGGGCGACCGTCTCTTGGTCGCCAGCGAAGGCTCGCGCAAGAACCGCTACTTGTTTCTGAAGGGCGAACTGCAGCGGTTGCCGGGCGATCCGTTCGGATTGCTGCGCACGCCGCTGCTCTCGATCCGCGGCAAGTTGGCCATGCTCGCGGAACCGTTCCGCCGGCGCGGGCGGAACCTGCCCGAAGGGGAATCGGTTGCGGAATTCGCCCGCCGTCGCTTCGGCCGCGAAGCCGCAGACATCTTCGTGGATGCGTTGGTCACGGGGATCCACGCCGGCGATCCGGAGAAGCTGAGCGTCCGCGCCGCCTTCCCGCGACTCGTGAAAATGGAAGCGGACGCGGGGAGCGTGTTCCGCGGATTCCTGCGGGCGTCGAAACTGAAGAAGCGAGCGGCCCAAGAACGCGGCGAACAATCCCAACCGCAGCGGATGTGGTCGTTCGCCGGCGGCCTCGGCGTGTTGATCGACGCCCTCCGCGATACGCTCGGTTCCATCGTTCACACGGGTGTGAACGTCCGCCGCATCGAACGAACCCCCACCGGTTATCTTGTCCACGGCGAAGGCGACGACCGCTGGCCCGCCGATGTCGTCGTCCACACCGCCCCCGCGTCGGCCCAAGCGGAATCGCTGCGCGAACTCGACCCTGCCCTCGCGGCCGAACTCGCCAGCGTGAAGTACACCCCCGTCAACGTCGTCCTACTCGGCTACCGCACGCAAGATGCACCGCTGGCACCCGATGGCTTCGGCTACATCGCCCCGCAGCACACCCGGCGGGACGTCCTCGGAGTCCAGTGGTGCAGCGCGATCTTCCCCGGCCGCGCCCCGCCGGGCTTGGTGCTCTGGCGGGCGCTCTGCGGCGGCGTCAACCGCGCGGATGTAACGCACTGGCCCGATGACACCCTGGTGTCAGCGGTCCACCGCGAGATGCAATTGGCGATGAAGGTGACCGCTCCGCCGGTGTTCACCCGGGTGATCCGCTGGCCGCGCGCGATTCCGCAGTACGAAGTCGGCCACATCGCGCGGTTGACGCGGATCGACGCCTTGGCGGCGAAGCATCCGGGGTTGATCTTGGGGGGGAACTCGCACCGCGGCGTGGCGCTGAACGATTGCACGGAGCAGGCGGAGCTGATTGCGGAATCGTGTAGGTCACGCTTTGCGTGACGGGCCCGACACGCAAAGCGTGACCTACGCTATCACTCCACTCGCTTTACTGTCGCCCCGGTCACGCGGTACAAGTGCGACTCCGCATCCGTCCGGTTCAACTCTAGCTTCCCCGTGACCTGAATCGGGGCGCGGGTGAAGTCGATGGTCTTCCCGTCGGCGAGTTCGACCCAGATCACCTGCGTGGCCCCCGGCGATTCGCAGAACCAGCAGCCGATGGGGAACTCCGTGATCAGGAATTCGCCCAGTCCGTCGCCGTTGCGCGTCGGTCGCAGGAAGCCGGTGAAGCGCACGGTGCGGCCGTCGAGGTCGCCGATGTACTTCAGAAACTTCGGTTCGAACTTCTTGGTCAGCGTCGTCTCGGCGAGCGCGCTCCACGGAAGCGGGTTGATTCCCTTCGGATCGACCTTCGGAAGTTTGGTTTCGTCGATCAGCGTTTTGAAGACCCGGCTCGATGCGAACTTCAGCGTCCCTTTGTGGATTGCGTGATCCTCTTTCTTCGCCAGTTCGTCGGCCGCGGCGCGGAATCGCGCCCGGCGGGTACGGGCGACTTCGGATTGCAGCCCGAGTTCGACCACGGCGCCGTCGAGCAGGTTCGCCGCGGTGCGGACATCGCCGTGGGCATTGGCGAGTTCCGCGAGTTGCCAGAGCAAGCGAGCGTCGAAGGGGAGCACCAGCGCCAGCTCTTGAACCAGCGCGAGCGCGTTCGTGGGGAGCTTGGCCTTCGCTCCGTCGGTGTAGTCCACGCCGAAGAGGTCATCGAGGCGCGATTCGCCCTTCTTCTCCTTCGCCCGACCGCGGACGAGCTTCAAGTGCAGCGTTTCGACCGCCAGAAACTGCTTTGGCGCGAGCCGCACGGCTTCTTCGAGTGCGGCGGTCGCTTGGGCCAAGTCGCCCGCTTGCTGCCAAGCGCTGCCGAGGTTGGCGGCGATACGGAAGTGCTCGGAGTGCTGGCGCAAGGCCGGGCGGAGCACGCCGACCGCCTTCTCCGCTTGGCCCAAGCGCAGATAGAGCGCCCCGAGGTCAGCGATCTCGTCGGCCGACAGTTCGCGCGATTTCTTCTGTTGTTCGAGTTTGGCGACCGCATCAATGGCCGAGTCGCGCAGCGGGGCGTAATCGCTCTTCGGATTGGCCGCTTGCCGAAGTGCCCGTTGATCGCGCAGGAACCCCGCCCACTCCGTCGGGAGTTCGTTCCGCGCATCGCGGGAGTAGTACACGCCGGCTTGGAGGGCGGTCGCGAGAAAGGTGATTGAGAATCCGGCAAGCCAGTGATTTCGCATAGAAGCATTTTACCGCAGAGAAGCCGAGAACGCGGTGAAGAGTGAGATTTTCTTACCCCCTTGATGTGTCTAACTCTTGAGGTCGTTGGTCGCTCACCGATTCTCGAAGTACCCGATTTCACGAAGCAACCGGGTTCGACGATGGCCGCGGACCACGTTGGGAATGAGGGATTTGATCCAGAGACAAATCACGAGCAATTCGAGCAAGCCGGTCGCGGTGAGGAGGGGATAGGGGATCCATTCCGGTGAAACGTCCATAACTGTAAAGTAGATTCCGATGACGGGTAGGATCAAAGCGAACGGAAGACACCAGCCTTGCAAGAATCCCCACAGCACCGACTGGTGGTGGAGCTTCAAGTGAAATGCCTTCACAGCCGAACCGAGTGCGGCTTCGGTTACCGTCGCGTTGTAAAAGAAATAACTGGATCGAGGATACAGTGGAACAGGGAAACCCTTGAGCCATAGACATCGGAAACATGTCAGGACGGAACCGAGATCCGGCATGCGATCGCGCTCTCCCAAGAGTGCATCATTGTCGTAGTTCATGGCGTTCGAGTCTCCGGGACGCGAATGTGGCGCCGGGGGTATCTCTTTGCAATTCACTCCACGAATTCGACCGCGACCGGCGACGGGATGATCCCGGCTTTATGCGCTTCGTCCAGCAAGCGCTTCACGGCCGTGCGGCCGCGGTCGCCGTAGTCGAGGGTCCAATCGTTGACGTACATGCCGACGAATTTGTCCGCGAGGGTCACGTCCATATCGCGGGCGTACTGGAGGGCGTAGTCGAGCGCTTCGCGGCGGTGTTCCAAGCCGTAGACGATGCTCTCGCGCAGCAACCGGCTGACGTCGGCCATCGCCTTCGGCCCGAGGTCCTTGCGGATGACGTTCCCGCCCAGCGGCAGGGGTAGGCCGGTTTTCTCGAACCACCAAGCGCCGAGATCGACGACGAGCTGCAAGCCCTGATTCTGAAAGGTGAGCTGCCCCTCGTGGATGATCAGCCCCGCGTCGTACTTCCCGGCTTCGACGACGTTCAAGATCTCGTCGAAGGGCACGACTTCGAATTGGATTTCCTTCCCGGGCGCCACATCGGCGAAGAGCAGCTTGAGCGTGAGGAACGCCGTCGTCAGCGTCCCCGGCACCGCGATCTTCAACGCCGGCAAATCGGTGAGGGCGTACTGCTTCTTCGCCACGATCATCGGGCCGTATTTGTCGCCCATGCTGCACCCGCTCGGCAGCAACGCATAGCGATCCAGTAGGAAGGCGTAAGCGTGGATGCTCACGGCGGTCACGTCGAGTTCGCCCTTCAGCGCCCGGCGGTTGAGGGTCTCGATGTCCTGCAATTCGTGGGTGAACAGGTAGTTCCCCGTGGGGATCTTGTCGTTCGCCAACGCGTGGAACATGAAGGCGTCATCGGGGTCGGGCGAATGGCCGACGCGGATCAATTGGGTGGGCATGGAAACATTCCGGGGAAAAGTTTACGTGGAACTCAAACCGAAATACAGAAACGTGGATAACGATGGGCGGGCATCGACGGAATCTATTTTCGGAATTTCCACGCTCCGGAATGTCGGGCGTTGTGCCATACCGCGAGGATTCGAATGCGGTCCGGGTTGATGCGGTACACAATCGTGAACGGGAATCGTTCCACGGGGCATTGGCGGATGGTGGCCGTCACGAGCGCGTATCGATCGGGGAAGGCGGTGATCCTATCGAGTGAAATCTTCACGGAGTCGAGAAATCGTCGGCCCAAACCGATTCCACGGCTTTCGTACCAATGGAATTGTTGGTTGGCTTCAAACCAGAAATTCGGATTGTAGCTGATAGGTTTCAATAGGCCCCCGCCTCGATACGCCGGCGCATTTCGTCCCACCCCGGCCCGTCATCGCCGATTTCATCCATCTCGCGATCGCGCCGTTCCAATTCCTCGATCTCTTCGGGGCTGAGTTCCGCGACGGGAACATCCTCCAAGCTTTCCCAAATATCGAGGGCCAATGCCACGCGCTCGGCCACGCTCATGCGGTCGATGCCCAAGGATTTCATCGCGGTGCTCATGACTCGGTTCTCCCGTCGCCATTGTACACTTTCCCCGCCCGCATCGTCAGCACGCGATTCGCCTGCTGGGCCAAGTCCATGTCGTGCGTGACCACGATCATCGTCTGACCGCCGGCGGCGAGGTCGCGCATCACGGCCAGCACTTCGCCGACCATGCTCGGGTCGAGGGCGCTCGTCGGTTCGTCGAACAAGATCACCGAAGGACTAACCGCGAGGGCGCGGGCGATCGCAACACGCTGCTGCTGCCCGCCGGAAAGATTCCCCGGCCGGGCATCGAGTTTCTCGGACAACCCCACGCGCGCCAGCAGCTTCTTCGCCGTCTCGGCGGCTTCGGCGCGGCTTTTCCCGAGGGCGTGGATCGGTCCGGCCATCACGTTTTCTTGGGCGGTCATGTGCGGGAACAAGTTGAACTGCTGGAAGACCATGCCGACCTTGCGGCGGATCGCCAGCAGAGAGCGGGTGTCGTGCGGTCGACCGCCCGTGCCGACGAGTTTGAGGTCGTCGCCGATTTGAATTTCGCCCTCGTGGAAGGTCTCCAGTCCGTTGATGCAGCGGAGCAGGGTGCTCTTGCCGCCACCCGAAGGCCCGACGAGGGCGGTGAGTTCCCCGGCGCGGAAGGCCGCGGTGGCGCCGTCGAGGACGCGGTTGGCCCCGTGGTACTTCACGAGGTTCGTGACTTGGATCATCATCGCCCTCCCGCCGGTGCGTTGAGCCGGCGCTCGAGCCGGTTGGCGACGATGGAGAGCGGATAGCTCATGAGCAAGTACAGCCCGGCGGTGACGAACGCGAGTTCGACGATGAGCGAGCGGTTGAAGTTGTACAGCTCGTTGTACTTCCGCGTCAGTTCGACCACGAGGATGATCGAGCAGGCGGAGGTGTCTTTGAACAGGGCGATGAAGTCGTTCGTGACCGGCGGGATCACCAACCGCACGGCCTGCGGGACAACGATGCGGCGGATGGCGGTGCGGCGCGTCATGCCGAGGGCGAGGGCCGCTTCCATCTGTCCCTTCGGGATGGCGAGCAGGCCGGCGCGGTAGTTCTCCGCTTCGTAGGCGCTGTAGTTCAGCGCCAGCCCGAGCACCCCCGCGAGGAATGGCGACAGGTTCTTGGCGAGCCAAACCAACCCGGTCCATTCGGTCTGGAACATGAGTTCGGGGACGAGGTAGTAGATCATGAACAATTGCAGCAGCAGCGGCGTGCCGCGGATCACTTCGACGTAGATGCCCAGTGGAACGCCGAGCCAGAACGGCCCGTAGACCCGGCCGACGGCGATGAGCAGTCCGACCAGCATCGCCAGCGGGAACGAGACGACCGCGAGGAGCACCGTGACGCCGGCGGC
The DNA here is from genome assembly GCA_031415915.1 of Fimbriiglobus sp. GTDB lineage: Bacteria > Planctomycetota > Planctomycetia > Gemmatales > Gemmataceae > JALHQU01. The sequence goes on from JANOSQ010000435.1 coordinate 9,609, forward strand.
GCCGAGCAACTCGCGGAAGAGGCGCGGCCACGGGTTCACCGCAGCGCCGTCTTCGTCGATGTCCGATTCGTCTGCGAGATCCGCCGGCGGCCAGGGTTGATCCTGCCAGTACCAGAGTCGCTCTTGGTCCTCGTTCCAGAGGCCGTACTTCTTGTAGATCTTGGCGAGCGAGCCGTCGCGCAGGCCCTCGGCGATCGCTTTGTCGAGCGCGGCGCCGAGTTCCTTGTCGTCCTTGCGGTAGTAAATGACGTAAAAGCCGGGCTGCACCGCTTCGCCGACGGTGACGAGGTCCTTTTGGTTCTTGAGGAAGTACGTCGCGGCCGGGTTGTCTTGGACGGTCGCATCCATGCGCCGGTCTTGCACGAGCTTGAAAACGATGGCCACGTCTTCGCTCGTTTCCACGTTCACGCCTTCGGGGAAGGTTTTCTTCATGTGGCGGTGCGCCGCGCTGCCGCCGAGCACGCCGACGGTTTTGGTGCCCGGCTTCGCCGGATTCGCGTAGAGGTCGGCCCAACCGCGGAGATCCTTGTCCTTCGCCGTCTCCGCGTGGCTGACCATGACGAGTCGGTAGACGTAGTAGGGCCGGGTCGAAGCGTAGGTCTCGAGCAAATCCTTGCGGAGTTCGTACCCGTTGAGGACGATGTCGATGCCCTCGTCGACGTCCGCGGGCTTTTCGAGTTGCTGCGGGAGTTTCGACCAATCCCCTTTGACCATCCGACTTTCGCGACCGAGCTTCGCCCCGAGGTACTCGGCGAGTTCGACCTCGAAACCGATGAATTTCCCGTCCGCGTTCGCCTTGTCGGTGTAGACGTACGGCGCGCCGCCGGTGGGGTCGCAACCCCAACGCAATGGCTTCTTCTCTTGGGCTTGCACCGGCGCCGCGGCGAGAAAGACGAGGAGCAACAAGCGTCGCACGGGCGTGATCCTCCGCGCGGATTCCACTACGACACCGTCCACATGTCTTCGGCTTTGAAGAGGTCGGCCATTTGGCCTTTGCCCTTCTTCGCCACCGCTTCCGCGATTTGGTTCGTCTGTTGTTCGTCGTAGGTCGGCCGGCGGACGGCGCGGTAAACGCCCATCACTTCCGGAAACTCGGGGCCGACCATCCGGCTGAGCAGCGTCGCCAGCGTCGGGTCGTCCGACTTCTCGTCGTGGATGAGCAGATCGTCCGGCCCGCAGTCCTTGCCGACTTCGACGACCTCGGGCCGCAGTCCGTTCAGGCGAATGCCCTTCGTGCGATTCTTGCCGAAGATCATCGGCTTGCCGTGCTCGACGTAGAGCAGGTTGTCGGCCTTCACGCTCTTGTCGGTGGCGTAGGCGAAGACTTCGTCATTGAAGATCTTGCAGTTCTGATAGATTTCGACGAACGCCGTGCCCTTGTGCGCGGCGGCGCGGTGCAGGGTGGCCGTGAGGTGCTGGATGTCCACATCAACGGTGCGGGCGACGAAGGTGGCCTCGGCGGCGAGGGCCAAGCTCAGCGGGCGGATCGGCGTTTCCACCGAGCCCGTCCGGCTCGTCTTGGTCGGCGTCCCTTTGCGGCTCGTCGGGCTGTACTGGCCTTTGGTCAGCCCGTAGATCTCGTTGTTGAAGAGCAGGATCTTGATGTCGATGTTACGCCGCAGGACGTGCATCAGGTGATTGCCGCCGATGCTCAGGCCGTCGCCGTCGCCGGTGACCATCCAGATTTGCAAGTCGGGGTTGGCGAGCCGCAGGCCGGTGGCGAACGTCGGCGCCCGGCCGTGGATGGTGTGGAAGCCGTAGGTGTTCATGTAGTACGGGAAGCGACTGGAGCAGCCGATGCCCGACACGAAGGCGAGGTTCTCGCGCGGCACACCGACGCTAGTCAGCGCTTTGCGCATCTGCGCGAGGATGGAGTAGTCCCCGCAGCCCGGGCACCAGCGGACCTCTTGGTCGGAGGTCAGGTCTTTGGCCGTCAGTGTGGGGAGAGGAGTCGCGGACATGGGGGCCTGGGGTTTTTGGGTATCGGGTTTCAGTGTGTGACCGGCAAAATGGCCGTTTGGGTTGTCGGCGTTTCTGAAGAAATAGTCGAAATCGCGTTGTCATCGCCCCGCGAGAAATCGACCTTTTTTTGAGTAGTGCCGCGGGAACGCGCGATCAATTCTTCGGTCAAAGAACGGGGATCCCCGCTGTGCCGCGCGGCGAGTTCTTCTCGGAATTTCCAAAGCCACGCCATTTCATCTTCTTCAGGATTCATGACTAACCTCCGAAAGCAAATCTTTGGGCGAACAAATTCGGGGTGCGACAAAACCGTGCCGGATGCAAATTTCCTCGATCCGGGGTCGGAATACCGGATTTGAAATATGTCGGCAATTCCACGTTAACAGAATATCCATGCGGTGGACGACGGCGGTCGCGATGTGGATCGCATCGGTGATGGCGCTAGCCGGCAGCGGGACTTCGAGCAACAGCGCCGCGATCAAATCGGCCATCACGGGTTTCGGCACCAAGATCGGCACGTCCCGAATGGCTTCCAATCGCGCGGCGACCGCAGTCGGATCCCCGGCCGCGCATTCATCGAAGAGCGATTGGGAGCCATACAATTCGTACTCACTGCGGTTGTCCCACCATTCCCGAGTTTGCAACTGATCCGCAGCGCGGATGGGATTCGAGCTGGGCCACGCCATCAGGTAACTCGGGATCGTCGTTTCGATATACACTCGCCGCATTCCATTTTACCCCATCGCTTCCGAAATCGCGGCTTCGATTTCGGAAATTAAGAACGGCCGCCCTTGCACCTTGTTCAACCCCTGCGCGTCCACAAGGTATTTGGCACGGAGCAACCAGCACAATTGCCCGCTGTTGAGTTCCGGCACCAGCACCTTCTTAAATCGCTTCAGCACGGCTTCGGTGTTCTTCGGCATCGGGTTTAGATACCGCAGGTGCGCACTCGCCACCTTCAACCCTTTGCGCTGGGCCCGTTCGACCGCCGTGAAGATGCTGCCGTAGGTCCCGCCCCAGCCGATCAGCAGAAGCTCCGCATCGGCGTCGCCCGTGACTTCGAGATCGGGGATCGTCAGCGCGATGTTCTCGATTTTCTGCCAGCGGGTGTGAACCATGTGCTCGTGGTTCGCCGGCTCGTAGTTGATGTTGCCGGTCGTGTCCTGCTTCTCGATGCCGCCGATGCGGTGCTCCAGGCCCGGCGTGCCGGGGATGGCCCACGGCCGGCTCAGGAATTTGTCCCGTTTGTACGGCAGGTATTTACTCGCGGAACCTTCGCCAACTTCGTGGCCGGGGCCGTTCCAACCATCGCTGTTCGGGCCGGTCGGGTGGGTGATTTCGATCTTCGGCAGTTTGGTCGAATCGGGCAGCTTCCACGGCTCGGAGCCGTTCGCCAAATAGCCGTCGGACAGCAGAAAGACGGGGCACATGAACTGCGTGGCGATCCGCACGGCCTCGTAAGCGATGTCGAAGCAATCGACGGGCGATTGCGGGGCGATGATGGCCACCGGGCTTTCGCCGTTACGGCCGAACATCGCTTGCAGCAAGTCGGCCTGCTCGGTTTTCGTCGGCAAACCCGTACTCGGCCCACCGCGTTGAACGTCGATGATGACGAGCGGGAGTTCGGTCATCACGGCCAAACCGATGGCTTCGGACTTCAAGCAGATGCCGGGGCCGCTGGTGCCGGTGACGCCGATGGCCCCGCCGAAACTGGCGCCGATGGCGATGCCGCACGCCGCAATTTCGTCCTCGGCTTGCAGCGTCTTCACACCGTGCCGGCGCATCTCGACGCTGCACAGGTCTTCGAGCACGGAGCTGGCCGGCGTGATCGGGTAGCCGGAATAGACCAGCGTTTTACCGGCGCTGTGGGCCGCGGCGACGAGGCCGATGGCGATGGCTTCGTTGCCGGTGATTTTGCGGTAGACGCCCGGTTCGATCTTCGCCTTGCCGACGGTGTACTGCACCGGCATCACCTCGACGGTGTCGCCGTAGTTGTAGCCCGCTTTCAGCGCCCGCGTGTTGGCATCCATCACCGGCATCAGCTCCGGTTTGCGGCCGAACTTGTCCTTGATCCACTTGATGGTGGCTTCGAGCGGGCGCTCGTACATCCAGTAGACGAGGCCGAGGGCGAAGAAGTTCTTGCAGCGATCCTGTTCCCGCGGCGACAAGCCGCACTCCTTGACCGCTTCGCGGGTGAGTTTGTTGATGCTCACACGAATTTGTCGGTAACCCGTCAGCGAACCGTCGTCGAGCGGGTTCACCTTGTACTTGGCTTTGTCCAAATCGTTTTGGCCGAAGGCGTCGGTGTTGAGGACGAGGATGCCGCCCTTCTTGAGGTCGCGCAGGTTCGTCTTGAGCGCCGCCGGGTTCATGACGACGAGGGTGTCGAGCACATCGCCGGGGGTGTAGATGCGCGTGCTGCTGAAGTGGAGTTGGTACCCCGAGACACCGGCGAGGGTGCCGGCGGGGGCGCGGATCTCGGCGGGGAAGTCGGGGAAGGTGGCGATGTCGTTGCCGACGAGGGCCGAGGTGTTGGTGAACTGCGTGCCGGCGAGTTGCATGCCGTCGCCGGAGTCGCCGGCGAAGCGGATCGTGATGCTT
>JANOSQ010000436.1:0-7426 GCA_031415915.1 Fimbriiglobus sp.
TACGCCGACGGCGGCTTCGGCCTCACCTGCGAACACCATGTTTTGGTGGCATGGCTCCGTCGCATCGCCGGCGGCATTCCGGGCCTTGAAATCCGTTCCGATGTACAGGTCTCCCATGTCCTCGAACAGACCGTGCACTACCGGCACCGCGGCTTGTCCGAACCGATGCGGTTGACCGCTCCGTTGATTGTGGGTGCGGACGGTCGCGGCTCGGTGACGCGCCGCAGCCTGGGGTTGCCCGATGGCCGCGAGGCCATCTCCATGATGGCGAGTGTCCGCGTGACCGGCGCGAATCTGCCGCACGAGGGCTTCGGCCACGTCTGCCTCGGCGGGCCAGGGCCGGTGGTCATCACGCGCATCGCCCCCGATGCGGTTCGGTTCTGCCTCGACGTGCCACCGGGTGGGGACGGCGAATTCCGCAGGTCGGAGACGCTGATTCAACGCTACGAATCGGCGGTGCCCGCGAGTTTGCGCCCCGCCTTCCGCGATGGGCTGAACGGTGGCGCAATCGAATGGGCGGCGAATCAGCGCCGGCCGCGCAGCGAGTTCGGCCGGCCGGGGTTGGCCCTCGTCGGCGATGCGGCCGGGCACTGCCATCCGCTGACCGCGACGGGCATGACAACGGGATTCCTCGACGCGGAGAAACTGGCGAAGAGCCGGAGTTTCGAGGAGTACCGCCAACACCGGTTGGCCCGCAGCCTCGGGCCGGAGTTGCTCGCCGAGGGGCTGTACCGGCTCTTCAGCCGCTCCGATCCCGCGAGCCGGGCACTGCGGCAATCGGTCTATGCGACGTGGCGGCGGAACGCCCGCGAATGCACCCGCACCATGCGGTTACTATCAGGGGACGACGCGGGACTGCTCTCGTTCGGCCGGTCGTTCCTCAGCGCCGTCGGAGGGGCGGCCACCGTGCGCGGGAAGGTCATCGGGCCCGGCTTGGCTTCGTGGATCGGCTGGCTCGGCACCTCCGTCGCCCCGCGCGTGTTGGCCCGCGGAGTCTCGTCGCTGTGAACGCGCTGATCGCCCGGCAACAGGCCGACGGATGCTGGGAAGGGGAGATGGTCTGGTCCACGGTGATCCTCTCGCAAGTCGTCATCACCCGGCACATCGTCGGATTCCCGTTTTCCACCGAGGACGGCGCACACGCACTCCGTTACTACGGATCGACCCGCACGATCGACGGCGTCTGGGCCATGCACCCCGAGGGAACCGGTTCGGTCTTCGCCACCGCTTTGGCGTACGTCGCCCAGCGCTTGCTCGGTGCATCCCCTGACGAACCGACCTTAATACAAGCCCGTGATTGGCTGCACCGCCAACCGGGCGGGGTCGCGGCGGCGCCGTCGTGGTGCAAGTTCTGGCTGGCGATCCTCGGACTGTACGGCTGGGAGGGAATGAATCCCGTCCCGCCCGAACTCTTCCTGCTGCCGCGTTGGCTGCCCTTCCACCCCGATCGGCTCTATTGCCACACGCGGGCGATTTACTTGGGCATGGCCAACCTCTACGGCCGACGATTCCGCGCGAACTTGGGCCCGTTGCGCGACGAGTTGAACCGCGAACTCTACGGCGATGCGAAGGTCGATTTCCGCGAGCACCGGCACGACATTTCGCCTACCGATTTGATCCACCGTCCAGCGTGGATTCTCCGCAGGGCGTGGGATCTGCTCACCATCTACGAACGCCGGCCGATCCGCCGGTTGCGCCGGCGAGCACTGGTGCACTGCTCGCGGGAGATCGACTATGGCCAGCGGACGACGCGGTACCAGGGCATCTCGCCGATCAACGCCTTGCTGAACATGATCGGGCAATTCGAATCGCGCCCCGATCACCCGGAGCTACCCGCGGGCGTCGCCAGAATCGAGCACTGGCGCTGGCGGAACGACGCGGGAATCCGGTACGTCGGTGCCCGGTCGCAACCGTGGGACACCGCCTTCGCTCTGCAAGCACTACTCGTCGATCCGATTTCGACCTCCGACGCTATCGCACGCGGTTACTCATTCTTGGATGATTGCCAGATTGTCGATGAACTCGCCGACGGACGCGAACACGGCCGGAGCATCACCCGTGGCGGATGGTGCTTCACCGAAGGCACCCACCGCTGGCCCGTCAGCGATTGCACCGCGGAAGCGCTGGAAGTGATCCTTGCGATCCACCGCGCCGGGATTCACTTGTCCGAGCGCATCTCGGATGAGCGGTTGATGTGGGCCGCGGAGTTCATCCTCAGCCGGCAGAATCCCGAGGGCGGCTTCGGCAGCTACGAAGAGCGCCGCGGCCACCCGTGGTTGCAGATGTTGAATCCGTCCGAACTATTCGCCCGCTGCATGATCGAGGAATCGTACGTCGAATGCACCGGATCGAGCGTCTCGGCGCTGTGTCACTTCCGCGAGGAGTACCCCGATTCCCTGCAACGGGCGGATCGCGCCATCGAAAAGGGCGTTCGATTCCTCCGCAAGATGCAGCGACCGGACGGGGCTTGGCCCGCGGCGTGGGGCATCCACCACACTTACGCCGCCTTCTTCGCCGTGCGCGGATTGCGAGCCGCCGGGGTTCCCGCGACCGATCCGTGCTTAGTCCGCGCGGCCGATTGGCTGCTGAAGCACCAGCGCGACGACGGTGCCTGGGGCGAGCATCACAGCTCCGCGCTCACGGGCGAATGGGTCGCCCACCCCGATGGCCAACCGGCGATGACCGCGTGGGCCGTGCTGACGCTCGTGGAGATTCTGGGTTCGGCCGCTCTTGCGGTGTTGCGCGGCGTCGAGTGGTTGAAGGGGAGCCAAATCGCGGACGGTGTCTGGCCCGACGGGGCGGTCAACGGGGTCTTCTTCGGCACGTCGATGCTCCACTACGAGTTGTATCCCCAATATTTCCCCGCGTGGGCACTGGCGAAGGCGGGCGGAACCCGCGATAATTCCCCGTCGGCGCTCGGCCCTCGTAGCTCAGGGGATAGAGCATCGGTTTCCTAAACCGGTGGTCGGAAGTTCGAATCTTCCCGGGGGCATTCTTTCCGCGACCGCTTTCTGCCGGGTGCGAATTTTTCCGATTTTGACACTTGACAGCCCTCCGGGCCACCCTGCATACTGCCCCAGAAGAACATTCGGCGTCGAGTTTGTCCTTTTCCTGCGGGAGTCGCCCGTGTCCTCCGCCCCGGCCTGCAAACTCTGTTCGAAGGTCTTGACCGCGGCGACGGCCCCGTCGGGGTTGTGCCGCGAGTGCTTGATTTCGACCGGCGTCGGCATCGGGACGATCCCTGTCGGGGACGAGACCCGCACGGCGATCGCACCGCCGGCCGCCGAGACGCGAACCGCCGATACTTTCTCCCTTTCGGACACCGATGCCGTCCCGCCTCCGGTTCATTCTTCCTCAGTCCGGATGGCTCTCATACAGGAGTTGCACGGCTTCATCGATGTCACGCCGATGCTGACGCCCGGCGGAATGGGCGACCTCTATCGGGCCTTCGACCCGGCCCTGAATCGCTCGGTCGTCGTCAAGTTCGTCCGCTGGGATGCCCGTTCGCCGACCAACCTGAGACGGTTCGCCGCCGAAGCGAGAGCGCTGGCCCTGGTCGATCACGAGAACGTCGCCCGGTTGTTCTCGTTCATCGAAACCGGCGATCCGCACTTCACCATGGAAGATGTGCCCGGCGGCTCACTGAACGAACGTCTGTTGGACGGCCCGCTCGAGCCGAAACTGGCCGCCCGGTTGCTCATGGCATCGGCTCGCGGCGTAGCAGCGGTTCACAGACAGGGTCTGGTACACCGGGATCTCAAACCCGCCAACCTGCTCCTGACTTCAAAACATGCGGATGCGACTCCGAAGGTCGCGGATTTCGGCATCGCCAAAGACTTGGACGCCCTCGAAACGCTGACGCAAACCAGCGCACTCATCGGCACGCCGGGGTTCATGTCGCCGGAGGCCGCCGATTGGCGTTCCGCGGAATGCGACGCCCGTTCGGACGTCTGGGGTCTCTGCGCCACGCTCTTTTGCGCCGTCACCGGTAAGCCCCCCTTCGACCGCAACCGCCGGCCGGCGGCGGTTCTGTTCGAGCCATTGGTTCCGCCGATCAAGCTGCGACCGACGTTGCCGCGCGAATTGAACGCGATCATCTGCAAGGGCTTGGAAAAGGACCCGGCCGACCGTTACCAGACGGTCGATGAACTGGCCGACGACCTCGGCCGTTTTTTGGACGGACTACTTCCCTATGCCCGCTCGCGGCCGTTGCCCGTGAAGCTCTGGCGCGGCGCCCGCCGGGTGCCGAAGGCGGTCGCCGCCGCGTTGGTGGTCGCCCTGCTGGCCACGGCCGCGCTCGTGGCGGTGCTGATGAAGGACAAGCAAGCGACCGCCGCGACCCCGGAGCCGACGGCCGAGCAGAAGGTCGAAGCGCTAATGGGGGAACTGAAGCAAGGCCGCCCGGTGACCTTGGTCGGCGAGAAGGGGTTGCCGGTCTGGAGTAAGACGGCATTGGGCGCGTATAGCGAAAACACGTTGGCCGCGACCGGTGGGAGCTTCGGCTTGCAGTCCGCGGACTTCGGGATTTGCCAACTCACACCCGCGTTGCCGATTGACCGGTACGATGTGCAATTCGAGATTTCGGATGTAGCTGCGCTGCCTTCGCCAGTGCAGGGGAACCCGCAATATCTTCTCGGCTTCGTGATTGGTTACGAGGAATTTGCCGCTTCGGAGGAGCACCTTCTCTCGAATGGCATCAGCATTCAATGGAGAGATGTCGATGTGCGGCGGGCGCCGCAGCAGCCAATTCAGAATAGTCAGATGAGGGTAGCCCACCAGTTGTTCATCCAACGCGTCGGACGAACGCTGAGCTCGCCTACTGAATCGCTCGCCCAGTTCAGTTTTGAACCGACCAGAACCGCTTCGAATGTTGGGCGATGGAGACGAGTGCGCGTCTCAGTTTCACCCGAATCGCTATCGGTTTTTTGGTGCGATGATGGGGGTGTGGAATTGATGGTAGCCCATTTGACAACTTCCGAGATCCGCGCCTCAAAACTGAAATTGATCTCTTCGTTGCCGAACTACGTAGCAGACTTCACTGGGAAAATCCCCGATTGGAACCCTTCGGGTGCTGTCGGACTTGTCGTGGATCAGTGCGTTATCGGGACTCGAAACATTCGCATTGTGCCGCATTAATCACCCCGCCTTCTATCAATCTGGAGTCGTACCTTGGGTCGTAACATCTACATCATCACTCCGTGCTATCAGGCAAGCGTTCGCCCGCGTTTCATCGCCTACGGGGAGTACCGGGTTTCAAATACTGTCATAAAAGCCGGTCTCTCAGTCACTCTCCAACTCTTCAAAGGGACACACCAGATCGGAAATGATGTGACGGCATCGATCACGGACTGCACGAACTCGCGCTGGCGGTACGAATTTGGTGTCACTACTCCTCTCGCCACAGGTAACGATTACCGGCTCGTCGCGATTCTCAAAGATAACAATTCCGAACTCGACCGTGACGCGTCTTCTCAATGGTCCGTCGAGACGAACGCCGACGAATACCAGCTCATCGCGTGTCCAGGCGCAGAGAAGCGGTCGTTCGATGCCGAGAATCCCATCGGGACTGATCCCAAGGCGACGGACGATGCCGCCAAATCCAAAGGGTGCGGGTGCTGTCCAGCGAAACTGCAGCCGAAACCGTACAATCACTACTGGGATTTTCTGCCGAAGTGGAGCCCCGACATTGTCAGCGGGGTCTGCATCGTGCGCAACACAACATCGGGTGTTGTTACCGGTGTCACTCCCGCGACTATCGCACTGGGTCGGTGCGTCGCACAAATCCTTGTCCCGGTGCAGGTCGATGCGGAAAACTACTCGGCCCAATTCGTCTTGTTCGGTGCGGATGGAGTGACTGCGGTTCTGAACTCCACACCTGTGGGACTTCCGCGGAACTGGTAACCTCGCCGTCGCCAGCAAAAATTCCCTCACCCCACCGACACGCCTACCAAAATGTTGTACCCCGCGTGGGCGCCGGCTGCGATGCCGAGGCCGCGCGTCAGGTAAATGGCGGTGAACAGTAGCCCGGCGGCGGTGCGGAAGAGGAACTTGGTCGTTTCCATCGGTTCGCCGGCGCTGCCGAGGTGGTGCGCCGCCGAGAAGCAGAGGGCCGACGCGAGCGCGGCGATCACCACCGCCGCGATCTTCGGCAACAGCATCATCCGCAGCGTGTAGAGTAGTATCCCGAATAGCCCGAGTCGGAAGAGCACTTCTTCGTAGATCCCGGCGCCGATGAAATTGATCACTTGCCCCTCGGCCACGCGCTGGAATTGCACGCTGGCGAGCGGGATACCCGTCTGCTCCAAGATGATGTGGAAGTTTCGGCTGAAGGCCCAGAGCAACACCCCGAAGAGCGCGCTTTCGATGGTCATGCCGAAGATCGTCGTGATCGGTTCGCGGGGTCGGTCGGACCAATTCCACCAACTGAGCAAGAACAAAAATACCGCGAGCAGCACCGGCGCGGCCCACGCGAAGAGAATGCCGTAGTCGGCCAAGCGGTCGCGCAGCCAGACGTCGGCCCCGTTGCGCAGGGATTCCGGGTGGCTACCGCCGAAGGCGAGCACGCCGATTTCGTACACCAGCAGCAGCGGGAGCAAAAAGAGAAAACTCGCCCACGGATGTCGCGTGGCCGAGAGGTAGCCGGGCATGGCGGGAACTCGGTCGGGAACGGTGCTACCTCAGTGATTCGCCCGCCGGGGTCGGATCTTCAACACAAATCCGGGTGGATCAACGACAGTTTTTCGGTGCGTTCCGCGGTCGAAAGCGAGCGCAGAATGCCGCCGAACTCGGAGCCGGCGAGGTCGATCACCTCGGGCTTCGGCAGCAATTCGCCGGCGGCGTTGCTCAGCACGGCGACGACGGGGCGCGTCGTCGCCCGCAAATTGATCCGGCTCGGGTGGCACCCGACGACGACGGCGATACGGCCGTCGGTCAATTCGACGACGCTGCCGACGGGGTAGAACGACAGGTGCAACAAATACTCGGCGAAGTCGCGGTCGAGTTTGCCCTCTTCCGCGGCCATCAGCGTGTCGGTCAGGGCCGTGCGGATGTCGTGGGCGGGGCGGTGCGGGCGATCCGCGGCCATCCCCGCGTAGTGATCGGCGACGGCGAGCATCTTGGCGAGCGCGGGGATTTTGTCGAACGCCAAACCGTTCGGGTAGCCGGTGCCGTCGAGGCGCTCGTGGTGCGAGGCGATGACGTGCGCCAGTTCCCCGAGATCGGGGATGGTTTCGAGCAGCAGCGCCGCCCCCGTCCGCGGGTGGACTTCGATGCGGCGCCGCTCTTCGACGGTCAGCGGTTCGGCCTTGTTCAGGATGGCCGCGGGGATGCCGATCATCCCGATGTCCATGATCAGGGCCAGGGCCACGGGCACGATCGGCTGCGCGGCCCATTCGTAGTCGTGCGGCACCATGCGTGCGACGACCGA